>JASEGY010000418.1 GCA_030019105.1 bacterium
GGGAATTGCCCGGATCAGAGGTATCCTTAGCTGCCGTGCTAACCGTGCAGGTATAGGTAGTTCCATAGGCAAAGCTGCTGTGAGTAATAGTCAGGGTATCCCCATTCCACAAATAAGCCAGGCCTCCTGGATTTGGCGAGATGCTAAAGGCACCTTCAGTCAGGGCCTTCTTCATGGCCTCGCTAAAGGTGATAATAATATTTCTCCCTGTCTGAACACCGGTGTCTCCGTTAGTTGGACTGATAGTAGTAATAGTAGGCTTAGTGGAATCAATAGCAAAATCAGCCTCAGAGGCGTCAGAATCCGATTGAGAACCGGCGTCGGTAACCGGAACCCTCATCCGTAAGGTAGTGGTATCTCCGATATTTACCGTCCAGCTATAGCTTCCCGAACCAGTGTTGGCTTGAGTAACAGCGGCAAAGGTGTCACCGTAAGTAGCCCCGCTGTCAGCAGACAACTGTATTCCCACCCGATAAGGCGGGGTGCCCCCGTTGATTACCCAGGTGATGTCATGGGAGCTGCCGCCGGTCCAGTTCTCACCACCATTGGGTGAGCCGACTTGAACATCTAAAAGGCCGGCTGTGGTAAAACTCCAGGTGTAGGGAACAGCCAGGGGATTGCCCGTATTGGAGTTATCCCTGGCCTGGGTGGAGACGGTACAGTGGTAAGTTGTGGAATGAGTAAAGGGATTGTGGGTGATAGTCAGGGTATTGGTGTCCGCATCCCAGGCGTATGAGAGATTAGTCACCGCAGGGGTAATACTTACGGCCCCGGTGGAAGCCGGATCCATCGACTCAGTAAAGTTAATCACTATCTCAGTACCAATGGGTACATTGATGGCGTCGCTGCCTGGTGTAGTTCCGGTGACAATGGGTGCTGTGGAATCAATGGTGAAGTCGGCAGGGCTCGCATCTTCGGCCTGCTGGTTGCTGCCGTCAGAGATAACTACTTTTACTCTAACCTGAGCCGAATTAATCGATGGGGTTGGCCAGCTATAAGTATTTGCCCCACTCACGGCAGGATGCGTATCGCTGGGGCCAATCCAGCTTGTTCCACCATTGGTAGAATAGTAAAGCCCGGCTGTGTATGGGGCTACCCCACCGGTAACAGTGTAATTAACAGGGTGAAGCTCTCCGCCGGTCCAGTCTTCACCACCATTCGGAGAAGTTAGATCAACGACTAACCGGGGGACAGTAGTAAACTGCCAGGTATAGGAAGCTGCCAGCGAGTTGCCTGTGTTGGAATCATCTCTGGCCTGGGTAGAGATAGTGCAGTGGTAAGTCGTGGCATAAGTAAATGGATCGTGGGTTACGGTCATCGTATCGCCGGCCCAGGAGAAGGAAAGATTCCCTGGTTCAGGAGAGATACTGAATGCCCCCTGGGTAACAGTTTGATCCATTGATTCGTTGAAACCTACCTTGATTGAAGTAGTAATAGGTACACCGGCAGCGCCATCAGGCGGATTAACCGCCGTTACTTGAGGTCTGGTCGAATCAATGGTGAAATTGGCATCACTGGTATCCTCGGCTGACTGGCTGCTGCTGTCAGTAACAACTACCTTTACCCTGACTTGCCCTGAATTAACCGATGGGGTTAGCCAGGTGTAGGTGTTTGCCCCACTTACGGCAGGGTGCGTATCGCTGGGGCCGATCCAGCTTGTCCCACCATTGGTAGAATAGTAAAGCCCGGCTGTGTATGGGGCTGCTCCACCGGTGATGGTGTAATTAACAGGGTGAGACTCCCCGCCGGTCCAATCTTGGCCACCGTTAGGAGAAGTTAACCCGATTGATAGGGCCTGAGCTGTGGTAAAAGACCAGGAGGTATCAGAGGCCATATTATTCCCTGGATCAGAGAGGTCTTTGAGCCCGGTAGTAATGGTAAGATTATAAGTAGTTCCGGGAGCAAAGCTATTGTGATTAATAGTCATCACTGTCCAGCCACCATTCCAGTTGAAGGAAAGCCCTCCTGGATTGGGATTAATACTGAAGGCCGCCTGAGCAGACCCGTTATCCACGGCCTCACTGAAATTGACCTGAAGGGAAGCATTCAGGGCCTGATTAGTGGCCCCTGGCGCCGGCGTGGTCGTGCTAACTGTTGGGCGAGTCGAATCAATGGAGAAGGCATTACTTACATCGGTATCTGTGAAACTGTTACTACCTGTCACTTCAGCCATAACAGTAACATTGGTAGAATTAATGGGAGGAATGGAATTCCAGGGATAAGAACCAGCCCCGGCTACTGCCTGATTTAACCCAGAAACAATATTGGTATATGACCCACCACCATCCGTCGAATAGCTAAGATCAATCGTATAAGGGGCTATGCCTTTAGTTATAGTCCAGGCGATATTATGCGAACTGCCACCCGTCCAGTTTTCTCCACCCACCGGCGAAGTAATGGTAATCTTAGGAGGAGGGAATACAACAATTATTCCACTAATTGCATTAGAAGTAATATTATCGTTAGGCAAGGTATTGGGACAATCTCCTAAGATTACATTATTAAAGTCCAGTTTACTATCCTGTGTCCCAATTATTTCGAAGGTTATCCTGGCCACAACCCCTGTATCGTTAACACATGTAGCTTCTAGGCCCAGAATAACAGCGCTTACATTAATCGTCCCACTATTAGCAGTATCCTTCGCAAAGAACGTATCCTCACCCGTGCTTCCCAAAAAGTCTCCTTCTTTTACTGAAAGAACCTTTACTGCGCCAGAGTCATAGAGGAGATCGAAGTTTACTCCTCTAAGATTGGAGACCTCTTGAAGGATCACATCGACTTGTAGATTACTTCCTTCTAGCACAATGGCAGTAGACTGAATCCCTGGGGTAACAACATCAAGATCAACTGCTATCGAAGCCCCTGCATTAGGCCCTGCATAGACTGAGACAGCCATTATCTCCGAAAAGACAAGACAACACATAATAGTTACACCCAAAAGAATTCTAATCGACTTACTAAACAACTTTCCTTTTTCTTTTAAGACTTGCATAGAAAATAACCTCCTCTTTTAATAAGTATCATTCTCTCTCCTGAAAATGGAGGATTGAAACTGCAGATCTTGTAAGCGTTCAGATGTCAGGACGCTTTAGCTTTTATGCTGATCATTGTCTTTTTTAAGCTTGCATGTACTTTTGGGATGAAAAAGGCTTCAAAATGGTTAAAGCCCCTGGTTTATCTTCTACCGTTTTGAAACCCCTAAATTCCTCCTTCTGATTTATTCTCTCTATATTAACCTTATTGCATATATCCAGTTATGATTGTTATCACGATTTCTCTTAAAACGATTGCCGGCCTTGATCATCGTTTGGGCCACGGCGAGAAATTCAAACATATGCAATGTAGCG
>JASEGY010000419.1 GCA_030019105.1 bacterium
AAAATATTCTTTTGAATTTTCCCCAATATAGGCAGAAATATTGCTGAGGATTACATCTCTCTCTGGAATCCTTTAGGAAATATATGCTGAGTCATCCTGCCAATAAAGGTCAGGGCATCTACCTCTTCCTTTATTCTTTTTCCTGTTACATGGTCATTATACCAGTATTTTACCTTCCGGCCATCATATTTTACAATCCTTCTAAGAGAAATGGGAGGACTGACTACATACTTGGCCAGATAATGGGCAAGCCCTTTACCTCCTTGCGGAACATCTCCCTTTTCTATGTGGGCCACAAATCCCTTTGGATACTTCCTCCAACATCTATCAATCTCCTCTTCTATCTCTTTAGGCCTTACATTCTCTCTCAACATATTCAAAAGGTAGTATTGCCACTTGGTGTGAAGAAGCTCAAACTTGATGAAGCCGAACCCCTTCCACTGACCATCCTTTGTTATCCCACCACTGGTGCAAATGATATGAAGGTGGGGATTATAGCTTCCACTTCGACCCGCTGTCTGAAGAACAACAATACTGCCAACATCCACTTCCTTCTTAAGCCAATGGCTTGTGACCTCCTGAAAGAAGGCATGTCCTGTCTTCATAAGCTTGTCCAAAAGACGGGGATTGCCATAAAACCACTTCCTGAACTGTTCAGGCACTGTAAGGACAACATGGCGATATCGCATACCGGTAAAGAGGGTTTTGCTGATATATTCTACCCATTTATCTGTATATATCTTTGCACAGGAGAGACAGAAACTGCTCTTACAGCTAAATGGAACCTTTTTCACCTCACCGCAGGAGAGACATCTGTAGGCCATAAATCCATTCTCTGTATCCCCACATCCCAACATCTTGTTAATCACATTCTCATAATACTCTGTGCTGTATCTCGGATACTTCTTGCGAAACTCAGCCCAGTGGTCTGTGAATATCTGTTTGAATATATTCTTATTATGATTCGGGCTCATGTTAACCCTACAACGACAGTTATTTTTTCAGGGCTTTGCGTTCATTGAGTTTGCCCTATTTTGATGAATCTCATTATCCCTTTGGTTTCGGGGGATCAGAAACTAAATGTCGTTGTAGGGTTAATATGATACCACAATTGAGCCCTGAGGGTAACATTTTTTTAGACTAAAAAATTAAGTCATTGCTACTCAATGACTTGTGAAGGAAATTCCTATACTATCAAGTTAGCGACTAACCAGAGCGAGAGAAAAAAGCATATAGAATAGGCTGCCACAACCTGTTTAACCGTAAAAAGTTACCGCTAAGTTAAGGCCATTGGGCATTGCCCACCAACAAAGGCGCTCGCAGAAATCGGTGGGCAGTACCCACCCTACCAAATTGCCCAAACGATGAACAAGGCCGGCGAATTACTTCGGCTTCGGGTATCCACGGAAAGCGTTTCGGGAGATTAACGGCTATGTTCGTGAACGGCTTGGACGCCATCTAAGGCGTCGGAGCCAACGGCGATATCGGCCGCCGGAAGGTATGACGATGTATAGGCACTTGAAACAATTGGGTCTGGTATATCTGTAAGAAGGGGAACTTCCTGCGAGATGCCCAAGGTGACAGTTTCTGGGAGAGCCGGATGCGGGAAATCCGCACGTCCGGTTCGATGAGGGGAGAGTGGGACGCATCGCAAGACATGCGGATATTGAGCCACAAGGGGGAAACCCTGTAACAGAGGTAGGCCGAAGCCTAAACGGTGTTATCCTCTCTTCTATTCTACCGAGAATGTTACGATTTCGGATTTCGGATTTCGGATTGAAGATTTATTCCGCAATCCGTAATCCAAAATTGGTTTGGTTGCGGCTTCGCCGCGCTAAGGACTTTTGAGCAAGAAAAGTGAAGAAGAAGACGGGCAAAGAAATAATTAATTCGCAGACGACCGTCATACCCGCATCTACGTAAAGCGTCTTCTATATTCAGGCCCGCATATCCAGTTGGGCCGTCTTGCCGCTTTTAAACACATGGGCCTCTTTGACCCGAGGTTGAAGCACAAGATGCAGGTCGGCCGCATCGACATCGCAGTCGGCCATAACCTTGTTTTGGGCCAGGGCGGCAAACGAGGCCGTGATAACCGTCTTGCCTGTTCCTCCTTTACCGCTGATAACAACAAGTTCTTTCATTAGTCTATCACCTCACTTGAAATTTCCATCTTGACATCCCCTCTATAGAATGTTATAATATTCTGAAAGGAAACCAAATAAGTATCTTCTCAATATTTCGGGGGGCTTTTGCCAGAACCGTGTCCGTGCCCGTTGTCCGTGTTCGTAGTAAAAAGAGTAGCCTCAGAACAAATCACGAACACGGATAACGAACACGGACACGAATTAGGGGCTCTACCCCGATTTATTGAGAAGATACCTAAATAATGGCTGTAATTACTCTAAACAAGCCTGGAGGGTTGATCAATGAAAACCGCCGAAATTTCCGTCAGAGTTGAGCCACAATTAAAAGATGGAGCAATAAAGATTTTTAAAAACATGGGTATTAGTGTATCGGAGGCCATAAGCCTGTTTCTCAATGAGGTTGTGGTTCAACAAGGACTTCCGTTTGTGACACGGCCTCCGAATCAAGAAACCCTCAACACGATGAAAAAGACCGATGCCGGCGAAGAATTGACGGAATATGAAGACGTCAATAATTTTTATCGTGAAATGGGTATATAATGCTAAAATTCGTCGCAACAAATAAGTTTAAAAAAGATTTACAGCGGATGTTAAAACAAGGGAAATCTCCTGAAAAGCTAAAACGCGCTATCTCATTGTTGTTAAGCCAACAACCACTCCCTCCTAAATATCAAAATCACAAATTAACAGGGATATGGAGGGGCCGGCTTGAATGTCATCTTGAACCGGATTGGTTGCTTATTTATCTCATTAAAGATGGCAAGCTAATTGTTGAGCGAACCGGTAGCCATCCGGATTTATTTGGTTAAGCAACTGCTGCCAGGCGCGACTGCTGTTTTTCGCCGGATATGACCACAAACCCACCCTGACCGTATCCTTCCCTGACAGGTTCTACTTCCTTTAAGTTTTCCGGCAAGGAAAATATAGTCTGGATGGTTGTTATTTCCTTGAAATCGTTGGCCTTCAGCAACTCTACCACCTCCCGGGCCGAATAAAGCCTGGCTGCTTTGTAAAACACACTGTTCTTATTCTGATAGACCCGGCCGAGAAAGCTGTCTTTGTCTACTATGCCGGCGATAAGTTTACCGCCCGGTTTAAGCACCCGCCTGGACTCGGCCAATACCGCCTGAGGGTCATCTACGAAACACAGGGTAACAATCAAGAGCAGGTAGTCAAATTCAGCCTCCTTG
>JASEGY010000041.1 GCA_030019105.1 bacterium
CGCAATCTGCAATCCAAAATTGGTTTGGTTGCGGCCAGAGGCCGCGCTAAGAATCTGTCTCAAAAGTCTATTCCGCAACCCGTAATCTGCAATCCGCAATCGGAACGATCCGCAACCCGCAATCTGAAATCTGCAATCGGGATTATCATCTGGGTCTTACTCGGAGTTCTATCCTGGCCATCTCTGGGCTTAACTCAACCTCTGGCTGAGATTACTCAGGAGGTAGAAACAGAGTTCGGCCTCTACCAGCCATACCTGGTGGATGTAACACCAGCCGTGCCTTCTTACATCATTGCCGGTGACTTCAGCAATGTGAGTAATTTCAAGGAGTTTGCCTTCAATGAAAAGGAGGAGGAGCTTCTGCGGGCTAACGGATTCGTGGTTAAACGGAGTGAGTATAAGCAGGTCTACGATGTTTACAACGATTGTAAGAAAAGGGGCCGGCCCATCTTTGTCACCACCGATGCCCTCCTGCATACCTTTCACATCCTCTACGATTACACCTTGCGGGATTTAGAAGTCCGCCAATTTGCCCCTGATTTGAAGGGTCTTACTCAGGCCCTGCTCCAAAGAACCCAGGCCCAGTACGATGAGGCCGATACCGGAGCAGTCAAGGAGGCCGCCCTTAAGAACTTGGCCTACTTTGCAGTGGCTGCCCGGTTGTTAGACGACAGTTTCGATATCCCAGCGGCCGTGAAGGATGTGGTGGAATCTGAACTGACCCTGATTGAAACCCACGCCGGATTTAGCCCCTCGCCCATTTTTGGCTACAAGGAAGATTACAGCCAGTATGTCCCGCGAGGGCATTACACCCGCAATGAAACGCTTCAACGTTACTTCCGGGCCATGATGTGGTACGGCCGCATCACCTTTCGAATAGAACCTTCACCATTTGAGGGGGGCGCTGAGAAAGGCCGGCAAGAGACCAGGCAGGCCATCCTGATCGTCAAGGCCCTTTCTGAGATCGCCCCTGAAGAAGGATTGGATATTTGGGACAAAATCTACCAGCCTACGGTCTTCTTTGTGGGCAAGACCGATGATCTGAATATCTACGACTATGCCGGCCTGATCAAAGAGGTCTACGGCGTTGAGCCGGCAGCCCCGTCCTTGAATAATGTAGCTGATGAAGCTAAACTGAGCATCTTTAGGCTCTTCGGCGTTGAGCCGGCGGCCCTGTCATTGAGTGATCTGGCTGATGAAGCCAAACTGACCACCTTTATCGAAGAGGCCAAAGAACTCCGCAACCCCCTGATCAATTCCTCCTGGGTCTGGGAATGGGAAGAGGCCCAGGAAGTAACCAAAGGGTTCCGATTTATGGGCCAGCGGTTCATTCCGGATTCCTACATGTTCACCCAATTGGTGTACCCGAAGGTCGGGACTCAACTCTTACCCCGGCTCTTCCCAAAAGGCCTGGATGTCCTGTCCGTGCTTGGCTCAGAAAGGGCTTACCAGATACTGGATGAGCGGTATGAGGAGACGAAATATGCCAACTACGTAGAGCAGATAGAAAAGCTCAAGACCCAATTTGCCGACCTTGCAGACACGGCCTGGGCACAGAATCTCTACTGGAACTGGCTCTACTGCCTGATGCCAATGCTTACGGTTAAGAATGAGGGCTATCCTCCTTTTATGCAGACTACGGCCTGGATAGACAAAGACCTGTCCACGGCCCTCGGTTCCTGGACGGAACTGCGGCACGATACCATCCTCTACGCCAAACAGAGCTACACCGGAGTAACCGCCATCCCCGCTCTTCCTCCGCTGGTTCAGGGCTATGTAGAACCCAATCCCCACCTGTTCGCCCGGTTAGCCGCCCTGACCGCTCTGATGCGCACAGGGCTCGGCAGCCGGGATTTGCTTCTGCCTGAATTTAGCTCCCGACTCAATGATTTAGAATCTCTACTCCTTCGACTCAAGGAGATAGCCGAAAAGGAGCTGACTAACCAAACCCTGTCTCTGGCCGACTACGAGCTAATCTGCGAGATAGGTTCCACCTTAGAGGACCTGGTCACCTTCCCGCCGGAGATGGCCGGAGAATTTACCAGCGAGGCAGATGAAGAGATGGCCGTGGCGGCCGATGTGCATACTGACCCCAACAGCAGCTCTTGCTTAGAAGAAGGGGTGGGCTATCCCCACAACATCTTTGTCATTACCAGGGTGGCCGGGGAAATAAAGGTCACCCGGGGAGCGGTCTTTTCCTACTACGAATTTACCCAACCGATGAGCGACCGCCTGACCGATGAGGCCTGGCAGGAGTTACTGAAAAGCACTCCTCCTGCCCAGCCGGAGTGGATGGAAAGCTTCATCGACCTCTCCCTGAATCCCGGCTATTCACCATGGCAGTCGCCCTCTGAATCAGCGGGCCTGCTCACCCTGGACATCTCTATTTTCCCTGATGCCCCGGTGGCAGGAGACACCATCCAGATATTGGTAAGCTCTAATTGGCCCCTGGAGGTAGAGCCTACCGTAGAGGTGATCTCTGGTGAGGGAACAGTTCATCCGGTAGAGGTAACCATTGATCCCGTCAGCAGCAGAATTAACCAGGATTACCTGGGCTTCCTGAACACGACCGGCCTCAGCCCGGGCGAAATCCTCATCAAGGCCACTGGCCGGCAATATAGCTATTCCGACCCGGTCACTTACACCCTGGAGGCCGAGCTTGCCCCGGCCGGGGGCGCCTCGGATTCAGATACTACTCCGCCAACGGCCTTTGATCTGCTTTCTCCGGCCAACAATAGTCAGACGGATAACGCCTTACCAACCTTCACCTGGCAGGCTGGTTCGGATACAGAATCAGGTATAGCCGGCTATGAACTGTGGATAGATGGGACAAAGGCAAAAGAGGTTGCCGGGACTTCGGCTGCACTGGATCAAGCCTTGTCTGTGGGCCGGCATACTTGGTATGTGAAGGCCAGGAATGGGGCTGGGTTGACCACCTCTTCCGCCTCCTTTACTTTAACAGTGGAAGCCCCACCGGTAGAGGTAATCACCACTGGATTGCCGGAGGCCAAGAAAGGGGTGTTTTATTATCGCCGGGTGCTGGCTAATGGGGGGAGTGCGCCTTATACCTGGTCGGTCTATTCAGGGAGTCTGCCGCAGGGGTTGTCCCTGGCTTCGGATGGGGTTATCTCCGGGACACCGCAGGAGCAGGGGATATTTGATTTTACTCTTCAGGTGATGGATGGGGCTTCGCAGACGGTAACCAAGGGTTTTTTCCTCAGCGTCAGGCAGGCTCAGGGCTGGGAGATGGCCGTTAGTGTCATGCAGGCTCAGGGCTGGGAAATGGACTTCGGGATACCGACTTCAACTCTTCTCTCCTCAGTAACCATGATCGGCCCCACAGACGGCTGGGCCGTGGGAGTTGGTGGTACCATCCTCCACTGGGATGGCGCTTCATGGAGTGAGGTTAGCTCACCAACTTCCAATTGGCTCTACTCAGTAACCATGACCGGCCCCACAGATGGCTGGGCCGTGGGAGATGGTAGCACCATCTTCCACTGGGATGGCGTTTCATGGAGTGAGGTCAGCTTACCGACTTCAAATTCGCTCAGATCAGTAACCATGACAGGCCCAACAGACGGCTGGGCCGTGGGATGGAATGGCACTATTCTTCACTGGGATGGCGCTTCCTGGAGTGAGGTTAGCTCACCGACTTCAAATGATCTCTTATCAGTAACCATGGCCAGCCCCACAGACGGCTGGGCCGTGGGAGGGAGAGGCACCATCCTCCACTGGGATGGCGCTTCCTGGAGTGAGGTTAGCTCACCGACTTCAGATTGGCTCAAATCAGTAACCATGACCGGCCCCACAGACGGCTGGGCCGTGGGATATGGAGACGCCATCCTCCACTGGGATGGCGCTTCCTGGCGTAAGGTTGGCTTACCGACTTCAGATTGGCTCGAATCAGTAACCATGACCGGCCCCACAGATGGCTGGGCCGTGGGAAGTGGTGGCATCATCCTCCACTGGGATGGCGCTTCCTGGAGTGATTTTAGCTCACCAACTTCAAATGGGCTCTACTCAGTAACCATGACCGGCCCCACAAACGGCTGGGCCGTGGGAGAGGATGTCGCCATCCTCCACTGGGATGGCGCTTCCTGGACTGAGGTCAGTTCACCGACTTCAAGTTGGCTCAGATCAGTAACCATGACAGGCCCCACAGACGGCTGGGCTGTGGGACAGAGAGGCACCATCCTCCACTGGGATGGCGCTTCATGGAGTGAGGTTAGCCCACCGACTTTACATTGGCTCTGCTCAGTAACCATGACCAGTTCCACAGACGGCTGGGCCGTGGGAGCAGGCGGCACCATTTTAAGGTATGTCGGGCCACAGCCTTTGCCGGGCTCCATTTTAGGAGGAATCACCTATTCCGGCCAACAAACCGGTCAGATCATAGTCCAGACATCAACTTCACCTACCTTCGAGACCATCACCGCTGAAACTCAATCCGCCATCCCCAATCCGCAATCCGCAATTGAGTACATCCTGAGTCTGCCCCCAGGCAACTACTACCTGTACCTGCGGGCCTTTATGGATACTGACGCTGACCATATCCCCGGAGCCGGCCCGGAAAGTAGCGAGCCGATTGGCTTCTACGGTAACCCTGATCCGATTTCAGTCGAAGCCGGCCAGGAGGCAAGCGGCTTTGACTTCACCATCTCTGACCCTTTCGAAGCCGATCTTGAAAAGGTCATCGTCTACCCCAACCCCTACCGGCCGAGCAGCAATACCAGCCAGAATGCCCCGGCCATTACCTTCAAGAACCTTACCGCCCAAGCCACTATTAATATCTACACCATTAATATCTACAACATCGCCGGCGAGTTAGTCAAAACCATCGAAGAGTTGGACGCTGACGGCCAGGCCACCTGGGACGGGAAAAACGAAGCCGGCCACGAGGTGCGAAGTGGCATCTACATCTACCTCATCACCTCCCCCACCGGAGACAAAACCACCGGCAAAATAGCCATCATCAAGTAACCTTGGGGCGATGAACAAGGCATAATCTTGTCCCTTCATTTACCGTTTTCAACTCTCCGATAAATTTAATTGACAGTCCTACCTATTTTATGCTAACATTGGTACAACAAAGGAGTAACTATGGCATTTCGGGCAACAGAGTTTGATTGGGACAAGTACAACAGAGCCGAGCTTTTAGATCATAACATCCAACAGGATGAGGCCGAAACCATTTTTGCGGGTAATACTTATTGGTGGAAAAGCCACACCCGGAGGGGTGAGACCAGATATAGACTAACAGGCAAGACATTCGATTCGAGAGGCGATTTCTGACCCTTGTGGTCACAATAAAAGCAAAGGAGGCTCTTCGGATTATTACGGGTTGGGACGCAGAAGATTGGGAAATAAAAAAATGGAGGTCAAGACAATGAAAACAATCCCTCACTTTGAATCAGAGAAAGAAGAGGCTCTCTGGTATCAGAAGCACAAGGGCGAACTCGATGATTATTTCGAAGAAATAGATCAGACAGAGAGACCAGAGATATCCTGGGAGTTACGAAAAAAGATATTAGATAAAGCCATGACTGATCGCATTGGTCTGCGTATCCCCCCTTTACTCAAGACTATTCTTAAAGAAGCAGCCCTAAAAAAAGGCTTTCACTCTTATAACGAATTCATTCGGCAGAGCTTAACCCGGGCGGCTTTTGATGTGTTAGACAACGAAGATCTAAAACGGATTGCCTCGTTATGAAGGCATCCCACATCAACCATGTCATCGTCTACCCCAACCACTATTGACCAGGCAGAGGCACCAGCCAGGATGCCCCGGCCATTACCTTCAAGAACCTCACTGCCCAGGCCACCATCAATATCTACACCATCGCCGGCGAATTAGTCAAAACCATCGAAGAATCAGATGCTGACGGTCAAGCCATCTGGAACGGGAAAAACGAAGCCGGCCGCGAGGTGCGAAGCGGCATCTACATCTACCTCATCACCTCCCCCACCGGAGACAAGACCCAGGGCAAGATAGCCATCATCAAATAACCCTGGCCTTGCTTCAAATTCAGGTAACTACTCAGCCTCTATATAGTGGTCTTGCATATTAGAACCACAACATATTGTGGTTGGATGTTTAAAACTTAGCAAAAATTCCTAAAAAATGGCTTTCTATGTAACCCACAAAAGTAGACAAACCACAATATATTGTGGTTTAGGAACTTCAAAAATCAATATCTGGTGGCTGAGTAGTTACAAATTCAGGTTGCTTTTCTATTAATCTTATGCTACTATTGCGTTGTAAACACAAATATTTCTACCAGGAGGTGGTTTGAAATGGCACAAGCAGTTCACTACGTTGAGTTTCTTCCTGATGGACATTTGTCTTTCCCCGGGGAAACTGTTAAAGAACTAAACTTAACCCAGGGAACTAAGTTTGAACTCTTCAGTAATCAAAAAGATGTGATCGTTCTCAAAAAAGTGGAGAGTAAGCATTCAGTGAAACCGTGTTGCAGAAGCTGTAAAGCAAATATACAGTAAGCCGTAAGTATAGCAGAACTGTATAGTTAGCATTAATGAATTATTGGGGTGAATGCAACTAATATTATTATACGCATACGGGTTCACTCAATGTTTACTACTTCAACTCATCGCACAGACCGGAACCTTATGTATAACAGTAGCTTAGCTTCCGTAAAATAATTTTACATTTCTTGCAATACGGTTTCACTGAATGCTTACAGTGGAGAAGGACTGGAAGAAACACTTTGAAGAAACATTAAATAGGGTCAGGATGAGGAATAGTAAGTTTAGTGAAGAAGAAATCATGGATAATGTAAATAAAGCAGTTGAGGAAGTAAGGAAAGAGCATAATGAAAGAAGAACCTGAACTTCTGAAAGTTGTTGTTGACACTATACTCAACACGGGCATAATCTGCGATTTTGTATCTTCTCAATAACTCGGGGCAATCTGTGTTGTAAGTTGTAAGTTGTAAGTTGTAAGTTATAGGTTACGCCTACAACCTACAACCTACAACCTACAACCTGCAACCTGCGGTCTGTTAGGTCGGTTTGCAAAATCACTATTTATGACCGTGCTGAGTATAATATCCTCGTTAGTGGTCTAATTTGCAAAAGGGGAAATCCGGCTTCATTAATCAACGCCTTTAAGGATAATGAATTTGAGTTGATTACCTCTTTACAGCTTATGGATGAATTCATTGAAGTGATAGAACGTCCTCATCTGAAAGATAACTATCGACTAACAGATGAAGAGATTAAAGACTTTATAGAGTATATCTTTAGAGAAGCAACAATAATTTCAGGGACGTATCAAGTAAGGAAATCAGCGGACTCAAAAGATAATATGTTCTTAGCTTGTGCCTTAGAAGGAAAGGTAGACTACTTGGTTACCGGTGATCCTCATTTAGGTAACCTTAAATATTATTATGGGGTGTAAATTGTATCGGTTAAGCAGTTTGTAGATTTGTTAATGAAAGGGAATGAGTAGAATTGTTATATAGCGTAAAAGCCTCTACTACAGAGGAGAATATAGCTATGAAGTTATTTCAAAGGCGTTGCTCAGGTCTTTTTATTGCCTGGATTTTACTCGAAGTTCTATCCTGGCCATCTTTGGGCTTAGCGCAACCTTTGGCTGAAATTATTCATGAAGTAGAAGCAGATGTGGGAAGGCTTGCGCCGACTGGTTCTGTTGCTACTGGTTCCATCTCCGGCAAAGTAATCGATGCCTCGACCGGACGGCCGATTGCGGATTGCGAATTGCAGGTTGCGGCTGGATTTTTTTATTTTTTTAAAAAAACTTTTTAAAGCTCTTGACAAGGTAGGGAAAAAATGCTATACTGGTACAGAATTAGTTGGAGGTCTTTGAAAACTAAATAGGATGCTTGAGCTTAGGTAGATGCGGGTTATAAAATGAAGAAAAGGGATTGACCATCCTTTAGATTTTTTAATGGAGAGTTTGATCCTGGCTCAGAACGAACGCTGGCGGCGTGCCTAACACATGCAAGTCGAACGGTCAGCTTGGAAGGAAGGAAGATAGAAGCTCTTCGGAGTGGATATCAGATAGCCTTCCATTTAGCTGATAGTGGCGAATGGGTGAGTAACACGTGGGTAATCTACCCCCGGGATGGGGACAACATTCCGAAAGGGATGCTAATACCGAATGAAATAAACTTGACGCATGTCAGGTTTATGAAAGGTGGCCACTGATGTAAGCTGCCACCTGGGGATGAACCCGCGGCTGATTAGCTAGTTGGTGGGGTAATGGCTTACCAAGGCAAAGATCAGTAGCCGACCTGAGAGGGTGACCGGCCACACTGGAACTGAGACACGGTCCAGACTCCTACGGGAGGCAGCAGTGAGGAATATTGCGCAATGGGGGAAACCCTGACGCAGCAACGCCGTGTGAGTGATGAATGTCTTCGGATTGTAAAGCTCTTTCAGGCAAGAAGAAATCGGGTTGCTTAAGAGGCGGCCTGGATGACGGTATTGCCAGAAGAAGCCCCGGCTAAATACGTGCCAGCAGCCGCGGTAATACGTATGGGGCGAGCGTTGTTCGGATTTACTGGGCGTAAAGGGCGTGTAGGTGGCTTGATAAGTCAGATGTGAAAACCCAGGGCTTAACTCTGGGAGGCCATCTGAAACTGTCTGGCTTGAGTACAGGAGAGGAGAGTGGAATTCCCGGTGTAGCGGTGAAATGCGTAGATATCGGGAGGAACACCGGTGGCGAAGGCGGCTCTCTGGCCTGAAACTGACACTGAAGCGCGAAAGCGTGGGGAGCAAACGGGATTAGATACCCCGGTAGTCCACGCCGTAAACGATGGGTACTAGGTGTAGGAGGTATCGACCCCTTCTGTGCCGTAGCTAACGCATTAAGTACCCCGCCTGGGGAGTACGACCGCAAGGTTGAAACTCAAAGGAATTGACGGGGGCCCGCACAAGCGGTGGAGCATGTGGTTTAATTCGATGCAACGCGAAGAACCTTACCGGGACTTGACATTGCTTTGAAAGTGCGCGAAAGCGTTACCCTCCCGCAAGGGACAGAGTGACAGGTGTTGCAT
The DNA here is from genome assembly GCA_030019105.1 of bacterium. Classification (GTDB taxonomy): domain Bacteria; phylum UBA9089; class JASEGY01; order JASEGY01; family JASEGY01; genus JASEGY01. Next base: position 9,039 of record JASEGY010000041.1, read on the forward strand.
GGCTGTCGTCAGCTCGTGTCGTGAGATGTTGGGTTAAGTCCCGCAACGAGCGCAACCCTTGCCCTTAGTTGCCAGCGGGTTATGCCGGGCACTCTAAGGGGACTGCTGGTGATAAACCGGAGGAAGGTGGGGATGACGTCAAGTCCTCATGGCCTTTATGTCCCGGGCTACACACGTGCTACAATGGCGCATACAGAGGGCTGCGAAACTGCGAAGTGGAGCTAATCCCTGAAAGTGCGTCTCAGTTCGGATTGGAGGCTGCAACTCGCCTCCATGAAGTCGGAATCGCTAGTAACCGTGGATCAGCATGCCACGGTGAATACGTTCCCGGGCCTTGTACACACCGCCCGTCACACTATCCGAGTTGAATGTACCCGAAGTCGTTGTTCTAACCCGCAAGGGAGGAAGGCGCCGAAGGTATGTTTGGTAAGGAGAGTGAAGTCGTAACAAGGTAGCCGTATCGGAAGGTGCGGCTGGATCACCTCCTTTCTAAGGAGCAGGTTGGAGAAATCCAACTTAGGTCGTTCATCTGCCTAAGCATTCCTATTTAGCTTTGAGAGACTAAGAGAATAAAATGGTTTAAAAGGGAAGCAAGCAGAAGTCTGTCTTGCTTCCTTAGTTTTAATTAAAGGGGGTAAGGAGTTTACAGGCTATGGGCCTGCTGGGAAATAAAGTCGGAAGTTCCTAATACCCCGGTTGAATGGGCCTATAGCTCAGGTGGTTAGAGCGCACGCCTGATAAGCGTGAGGTCTCTGGTTCGAGTCCAGATAGGCCCACCAGAAAATGGTGTGTTGTTAGGACTCTATTCCTCAAGGAGAGGAGGGATTATAAATGCCAGTCGAAGGAGTTGATGCGGCCACGAGTACTCCTCCAGCAGCACCACCACCTCAACAGCCAGCGTCACCTGCACCACCGGCCCAGCAGACGGAAACGGCACAGCTTGAGCAGGTAAATCAAAGGGGCCTGGGCGGTGAATCAAATCTTCAGCCTTCGTTTTTGGATCGAGAGGGAGAAGAGCGTGGTTTAATGCAGGAGATGGGAATAGGTCAACAGTTTGATTTTAAAGTGTAGGGGAGGTGGATAGTTCGAGAGAAAATACTAAAAGGTGTTTACCTCAGGCAGAAAGGAGGCTTCTTGAGGTAAGCATCTAAGCGTGGAGGGGTGAAGCCCCTGTTTGATATAGAAGCTTGAAAGCGAAAGCGGGGGTGTAGCTCAGTTGGGAGAGCGCCTGCCTTGCACGCAGGAGGTCAGCGGTTCGAGCCCGCTCATCTCCACCAAATAGAGAGAGGACAGATATTTGGGCCTTATAGGGTAAGGTTCAGACACCTATCCTTTGGGACAAAGAAAGAATAGGAACCGATCTTTGAAAATTGAAGAAGAGAACAAGTGGAATTCGTCGAATGCACCTAAAAAAGTAAAAATAAGTAAGTTATAGTAGTATGGTCAAGTAATAAAGGGTATATGGCGGATGCCTTGGCGAAGGTTGACGATGAAGGACGTGGTAAGCTGCGATAAGCCTCGTGTAGCTGCAAACAAGCGTTGATACGGGGATGTCCGAATGGGGAAACCCATCATGTCTAAAAAGCATGATACCTGGGTCTGAATAAAATAGGGTCCAGGAGGGAACCAGGGGAATTGAAACATCTTAGTACCCTGAGGAAAAGAAAGAAATCTCGATTCCCTGAGTAGCGGCGAGCGAAAAGGGAAGAGCCCAAACCGTCTATGTGTTAAAGCTCATACCGTGTTGCATAGGCGGGGTTGTAGGGCCTAAGTAGGGCAGGGGTATGTTACGGCCCGGAGAGTTAGAAATTCATTCTTTAGCTGAAGAGTGCTGGAAAGGCTAACCAGAGAAGGTGATAGTCCTGTAAGCGAAAAAGAATGAACTCTCTGTTCTTAGGTTCCTGAGTACGGCGGGACACGTGAAATCCTGTTGGAATCCGGGAGGACCACCTCCCAAGGCTAAATACAAACCTTCGACCGATAGTGAACCAGTACCGTGAGGGAAAGGTGAAAAGTCCCCCTGGCGGGGAGTGAAATAGTACCTGAAACCATATATCTACAAGCTGTGGAAGCACTATGCCGGGGATTGCATGCTTTTTGTCCCTCGGGATGAAAAGTGATAACGCCCGGAAGGTGTGACTGCGTGCCTTTTGTATAATGAACCGGCGAGTTACTTGGATGCTGCAAGGTTAAGTGGTTAAGCCATGGAGCCGTAGCGAAAGCGAGTCTTAATAGGGCGATTTAGTAGCATTCAGTAGACCCGAAACCGAGTGATCTATCCATGACCAGGGTGAAGCGTATGTAAAAGTACGTGAAGGCCCGAACCTATGGAGGTTGAAAACTCCCGGGATGAGTTGTGGATAGGGGTGAAAGGCTAATCAAACTCGGCGATAGCTGGTTCTCCCCGAAATAGCTTTAGGGCTAGCCTCAAGGATAAGTAAGGGTGGTAGAGCACTGGATGGACTAGGGGCCTTCACCGGCTACCAAACCCAACCAAACTCCGAATGCTGTTACTTTTACCTTGGGAGTCAGACTGCGGGGGATAAGCTTCGTGGTCGAAAGGGAAACAGCCCAGACCATCAGCTAAGGTCCCTAAGTACGAGCTAAGTGGAAAAGGATGTGAAATTGCAAAAACACCCAGGATGTTGGCTTAGAAGCAGCCATTCATTGAAAGAGTGCGTAATAGCTCACTGGCCGAGTGGTTTTGCGCCGATAATTTAACGGGGCTCAAGCTCGTCACCGAAGCTATGGAATTTAGGAAAGAGTATTGAGTAGTGAGTCTCAAGGATTTTCCTCGAGACTCGAAACTCCTAACTCGAAACTGGATTGGTAGGGGAGCGTTCCATCTATGGAAGAAGGCAGATTGAAAAGACTGCTGGACAGGATGGAAGTGAGAATGCCGGTATGAGTAGCGATAAAAGGGGTGAGAACCCCCTTCACCGAAAGCCTAAGGTTTCCTCGAGCAAGGTTAATCCGCTCAGGGTAAGTCGGACCCTAAGCCGAGGCCGAAAGGCGTAGGCGATGGAAAAACAGGTTAAAATTCCTGTACCATCTGCAGACCGTTACGAGCAATGGGGTGACGCTGGAGGGTAGGCCATGCGTACGATTGGAGGTGTACGTTCAAGTCTGTAGGAGGGCGGCCCAGGCAAATCCGGGCTGCTGTTAACTCTGAGAGGTGAAGAGGAGCCCGCGTCCTTGGACAAGGGCGAAGTGGTTGATCCCATACGGCCAAGAAAAACCTCTAGCCAGGTCTGTGGGTGTCCGTACCGTAAACCGACACAGGTAGGCGAGGAGAGAATCCTAAGGTGCTCGAGAGAACCCTCGTTAAGGAACTCGGCAAATTGACTCCGTAACTTCGGGAGAAGGAGTGCCCCGCGTAGGGTGAAGCTGCTTGCCAGTGGAGCTCGAAGGGGTTGCAGTGAAAGGGCCCAGGCGACTGTTTACTAAAAACACAGGACTCTGCTAAATCGTAAGATGATGTATAGGGTCTGACGCCTGCTCGGTGCCGGAAGGTTAAAGGGAGGGGTTAGTGCCGGGTCTCAGGTAGTGGGTTTTTTGACCGGGGAGTGATGATGAAGTAAAAGGGAAAGGCTTTTTCCGGCAAGAGGAAAGGTCCGTAACAGAAAAAGAGGGCAAAAATGAAAAAGTCCTTTCATCATCTCTCCCCGTAGAAAAGAACTCAATAGCTGAGACCTGGTGTGAAGCTCTGAACTGAAGCCCCGGTAAACGGCGGCCGTAACTATAACGGTCCTAAGGTAGCGAAATTCCTTGTCGGGTAAGTTCCGACCTGCACGAATGGCGTAACGATCTGGGCGCTGTCTCAACGAGGGACTCGGCGAAATTGTAGTAGGGGTGAAGATGCCCCTTACCCACAACAAGACGGAAAGACCCCGTGAACCTTTACTATAGCTTGACATTGGATTTGGGTATGTTATGTACAGGATAGGTGGGAGGCGTAGAATCCGGGCCGTCAGGCTCGGAGGAGCCATCCTTGGGATACCACCCTTAGCATATTTAGGTCCTAACTTTGGTCTGTGAATCCAGATCAGGGACAGTGTCTGGTGGGTAGTTTGACTGGGGCGGTCACCTCCTAAAATGTAACGGAGGTGCCCAAAGGTTCCCTCAGTGCGGTTGGCAATCGCACGTAGAGTGTAAAGGCATAAGGGAGCTTAACTGCGAGACCTACAAGTCGAGCAGGTGCGAAAGCAGGGCTTAGTGATCCGGCGGTCGCGTGTGGAAGTGCCGTCGCTCAACGGATAAAAGGTACTCCGGGGATAACAGGCTTATCCTCCCCAAGAGTCCACATCGACGGGAGGGTTTGGCACCTCGATGTCGGCTCATCGCATCCTGGGGCTGGAGAAGGTCCCAAGGGTTTGGCTGTTCGCCAATTAAAGCGGTACGCGAGCTGGGTTTAGAACGTCGTGAGACAGTTCGGTCCCTATCTGTTGTGGGCGTTGGATATTTGAAGAGGAGCTGCTCTTAGTACGAGAGGACCGGAGTGGACGAACCTCTGGTGTACCAGTTGTCCCGCCAGGGGCATGGCTGGGTAGCTATGTTCGGACAGGATAACCGCTGAAAGCATCTAAGCGGGAAACCTACCTCAAGATAAGATATCCCCTCAGGATTGGATATTTTAGGGAAGAAAGAAGGGAGACTTCTTTTTAAGTTAAGTTCCTTCGGGAACTTGGCTTTGTTGTTCCCTTTCTTTTAACTCTGCTTTAGTATCTAACCTGACTAAAGACCCCTGGAAGATAACCAGGTCGATAGGCGGAAGGTGTAAGTGTGGTAACATATTTAGCCGATCCGTACTAATCGGTCGTGAGGCTTGGCCATACTACTTTAAGTTGCTTATTTTTAGATGAAGGTGTAGTGACAGGTGACAAGTGAGGAGTGAGAAGCGATGAATGTCAGCGGACCTGGCAGTCAAACAGTAACCGGTAGTCCAACTAACTTATTAGGTGTTCAGGTAGAGATGCTAAAGAATGCTAATGAGATTCCGAGGGAAGTAGTAGAAGAACTGGTAAATAATGTTAACGCTGCTTACGACGGAGTTGGAAGAAATATTGATCGATTAGCTTGATTAGCCATTAGAAGTCGGGTATTAAAGACGGCTTTTAACTGGGAGGGGCGGTTTACAGAGGCATCGGGAGAATCCTCTGTAAACCGCAAATAAAAATCACCCAGGGATGGGTGATTTAATTGTATTGAGGAGGGCGTGCGTGCAGAAGATAGGTGTCCTGTTGGTGGTAGTTCTTTGGGTAGGGTTGATAGGGTGTACTATTACCAATAAATATTGTCCGCAAGCAGGAGGTAACACCACCTTGCCATTTACCTTTGGGGCACAGCAAGAAAGCAAGGTCGAAATAAAGAGCCCCACTGTTGCGGAGGAGATAAGGGAGCTAAAAAAGCTGGCAGAGGAAGGAGTAATTACAGAGGAAGAGTTTAAGAAGGCTAAGGAGTAGTTATTGAAAGGTGAGAAGGAGTGAGGAGAGAGAAGCTTCTTTCTTACGTAAGGATAGGCAGGAAGAGACGGCTTTATTTAGCAGATGTTTTTGCAAAGATCGCTGAATATATCGTTTCCCTATCATCACCTTTGATCACCCGTTAGAAACTGCATAAATGAAACTTGACGTCCA
>JASEGY010000420.1 GCA_030019105.1 bacterium
CGCAATCGTAACATTCTCGCGCACAACGCAAATGTTGCGGGGTAATAGTATAGAGAGGGGAGGCAAGAGGATAAAACATCTGACACCATTGTCAGAATTGCAGCAGGAGGTTTTGAAAAGACTGGGATTAGATAGCGCTCTTTACCAAGATCTTGAAGATAACGGTACTTGCCCGTTACTACTTTGACTCTCACCCGATTAGGGACTAAGTGTGGTAGCGGAAGAGTACCAAATTAACAAAAGTAATTTTTATTAAGCGAATGGTGAGAACAAAGTCTTGTGAATCATCAAATTTACCTGCAATGTCAATGAGCCCTTTGCTCTGTTGCTTTTTATTCAGATTCTGAATCAGTTGGATATATTCCGGTCTAACGATAGCGACCATAGGTTTTCCTCTTTGCTTGATGATATATTCATCTCCACTATAGCCAACCCTGGCCATCAGTTCAGAAAAGCATTGTTTAGCTTCAGCAACATTCATTTCCTTAACCACCCTCTACACCTCCAATTACTTGATCCTTGAACAGCACATATAAATATCATTATGACTTAGCGCGGCCTCTGGCCGCAACCAAACCAATTTTGGATTGCAGATTGCGGATTATGGAACGCTGAAATTGGAAATTGGAAATTAGGAAAAGCGTGAAAGCCTAATTTCTAATTTCCAATTTCAATTCGCAATCGTAACATTCTCGCGGACAACGCAAATGTTGCGGGGTAATAGTATAATGATTCGGTTCTGTCAAGTTTTTTTGCAAGCTATTCTAAGCCGCCACCGCAGGAGAGCGCGGTCATTACTTTAAGGGCGACCGGGCCGAGGACGATGATAAAGATGGTGGGGAAGATAAAGAAGATCATGGGGAAGAGCATCTTTAGGGGGGCTTTCATGGCCAGTTCTTCTATTCTCTGTCTGCGTTTGGTCCGCATCTGGTCTGCCTGGATTCTTAAGACATTCGCAATGGCTATACCTAATTGTTCCGCCTGAACAACAGCATTAATAAACATCTCCAGATCATCTATTCCACAGCGTTTGCTGACATCTTTAAGGGCGTCCTTTCTGGGTCGGCCAACCGTGATTTCATCCAGACCCCGCTTGAGTTCATCCGAAAGGGGCCCCTCGAATTTGTCTACTACCTTGGCTAAGGCCATATCAAACCCTAAACCGGCTTCAACACTGACGCAAAGTAAATCAAGACAGTTAGGGAGACTCTTGCGCATGATTTTTTGTCTCTTGCTAATGAGTCTGCCAAGATAGAACTGGGGAAAGACAAATCCAAAAGCAGCGCCGGCAGCGCCGAGGGCAATCAAAAGGGGTAAGGCAAGCCTGAAGAGAAGGCAGATTGAGCCGGCTACTCCCAGAAAAATAAGGGCGGATAAGAGTTGAATAGCCTTGAACTCACTGGCGGTAAGATTCCAGGGGCTGCCGGCTTCAATTAATTTTTTATCCAGCCCGGTGGAAGGAGTCGGGGCATTAGAACGATTAGCCCGCGTGGCTATCCTGGAGATAAAAGGTCGAATGATCCGCTCGAAAAAAGGCTTTTCCAGTTCGTCCACCTCAAGGCGTTTTTGCCTCTTTTCTTTAACCTGCACGATGGAGTTAAGACGTTCCAGGATCTTGTTTTTGCGTGACTGGGTTACGCCTAAAGCAAGGATAAAAACAGTAGTCGTAACCATAAAGATAATGGCTAATAGAAGTAGGTTCATAGCGAACACCCCTTATTTTTCTTGACATCTGGAGTCGCCTGTGTTATAATACCAACCGGGTCAAAGAAGTCACTATGGAGGGTGGCACCACGCCGGTGCGTGGCTTCGGCTGAAACCCGAATGGATCTTTTCGGGTCGGGTTCGACTCCCACACCCTCCGCTTAAAAAAACCTTGACAAGATACCAATTCTATGGCATAATTATAATAGGGTTTCAGCCGAGGTCACAACCGAAAGTTGTGTCCCCAAACAGCCATGTTCAAAGGAACGTGGCTGTTTTTTTGTAAGCGTTCAGCCGACAGGGTCAGCAGTCAGTTTCCCAGTTCCCGATCTCGGTTGCTCAGAAGCCAGGTTTCTTTAAGAAACCTGGCTTCTGCCCGCGCGGACAACTAACTGCCCACTGATCAGACCTCGATGGCGATAATCTTCGTAACCGCAAAAATTCCAATAGCTTGCATAATTACGCCTATGCCGATCATAATTAAACCTAATTTTTCTGTGACAAAAAGCTTCATCATATCAGGCTGAAGTACATAGAGAATAATTCCAATGGCTACAGGGAGCAGAGATATTATCCAGCCTGACAACCGACCCTGGGCCGTTAAGGTCTTGATTTCCCCTTTGAGTCTGATCCGCTCCCGGATGGTGTGGGCAATATTATCCAGGACTTCGGAAAGATTACCTCCCACCTTGCGCTGGATAAGAACAGCCGTGACAATCAGCTCAAGGTCCTCGCTGTCTATTCGGTGAGTGAGATCAACCATGGCCTTTTCCAGAGTCACCCCCAGGCTGTCTTCTCGTAAGACCCTTTTAAACTCATCTGACATAGGGGGTAAGGTCTCTGTAGCTACGGTGGATAGAGCCTGGGTAAAGCTATATCCTGCCCGAAGGGAATTGGAAGTGAGGGTCAGACAGTTCCCTAATTGGTTCTCAAAAGACTTTACCCTCTTCTTTTGAAGACGCTTAAGATGAAGTCCGGGTAGATAAAAACCGATCACAGCCCCGATTAATCCAATATAAATCCTTCCCCCGGAGACAATAACCCCTAAACCCATTCCCAGTAAAGCGGCCATACCAATAATGACCATAAATTCGGAGGGGCGGAGAAGTAAACCTGCTTTGGCCAATTTCATCTCGATTCCGGCCTGGTATCGTTCAAAAAGACTCATCCCTTCAAGCAGTGTCCCGATCCGGCGTATTAGCTTGAATTGCTCCTTTTTGGCCGGGGCTTCGTCAAATTTCTCCTGAGCCGCAATCTGATCTACATAAGAGGTGTCAACATAAGGACGGAGTCGCTCTTTTAAGCCTGCTTTGGCGAACATGACAGAAATCTCCTTTTTTTTGCTTTTTCACTCTTGACAGGATAGTGATTTAATGGTATACTTCAACAAGCAACAGGTGGAGAGGCCGTGGTCATAGTTCACTCCACACAACTTATTATTGGCATGTATAGGATGCCAATAATTCAGAAAGGGGTAGGATTTCCTACCTCTTTCTTTTTATGCATCCACTACCCAAAGAAGGGAGAAAGAACTATGACCAAAAAACACATTAAAGTTCTATAGCTCTTAAGATAAATATTTTGGGGTAAGCGAATTCAAGATAGGCTATA
>JASEGY010000421.1 GCA_030019105.1 bacterium
TCCGCAATCTGCAATCCAAAATTGGTTTGGTTGCGGCCAGAGGCCGCGCTAAGGAGTAGTCAGTAGAGAGTAGCCAGTAATCTGATCAAAGGAGCGAAAAAAAATTGGTCGATCAAAAAATAGAACCGAGAATTGTAGCCATAGGAGGAGGAACAGGCCTACCTGGCGTCCTGGAAGGGCTAAAGAACTATACTAACCACCTCACCGCTATTGTTACTGTTACCGACAGTGGAAGAAGCAGCGGCGCCCTTAGAAAAGATCTGGGCATCCCCCCGCCGGGGGATATAAGGAATTGCTTAATTGCCCTTTCAGAATCAGAGGAGTTGATGTTAAAGCTCTTTAAATATAGATTTGAAAAGAGCGATAACCTGAGAGGACATAACTTCGGCAATCTCTTTATTGCTGCTATGACTATGATTACGGGTTCCTTTGAAAAGGCCATAGAAGAGACCAGCAAGATATTGAAGATCAAAGGCCGGGTAATTCCGTCCAGTCTTCAGAATGTCCATATCTGTGCTGAGCTTATCGATGGAACAATACTTAGCGAAGAAGATAATATTATTCAGCGGGAAAAGAACGTCCTGGATAGGTCACCCATAAAAAGGGTCTATCTGGAGCCGGCACAGACCTATGCCACTTCCAGTGCAATAGAAGAGATCAGACAGGCAGACCTTATCATCCTGGGGCCAGGCAGTTTGTATACAAGCATTATCTCTAATCTGCTGGTGAAAGGTATCCCTGAGGCCATAAGAGAAAGCAAGGCCCTAAAGGTATACGTATCTAATGTAATGACTCAGGTCTCTCAAACCCATAATTATAAAGCCGGCGATCATATAAAGGCAATTAATCAATACCTGGGAGAAGGAACCCTGGATTACATTATAGTGAATGGAAAGAGGCCGCCAGAGGCTATTATCAAAAATTACGAAGATGAGTTCGCCTTTTTGGTAGAAATAGATGAAGACAAGCTGGATCAATATGGAATAAAGGTGATAAAGACAGATTTAATAGAAGATGTCCAGGAAAAGAGAAAACTATGGAAAAAGCAAGATAGCCTGAGACATGACTCCCAAAAGCTGGGCAAGGTCTTGTTAGGAATCTTAGATAACAGAGGACAGAAGACAGAGGACAGATTAAATCTGACCTCTGTCTTCTGACTAAGGAGGGAACATTCTATGCCAAACGTTGTTGTAGCTTCCCGAGAGGAGATACACACTTACCCCTTGAGGTTAGAACCTGAAACAGTATTTTGCACGGATCGGCCTTTGACCGTCGAGGAATTCTACGAAATGGTAGACGAAGATACTAATGCCGAACTTATGGAAGGAGTTATTGTTATGAAATCACCAGCTTCATACCGGCAGGAAACGCTCTTTAGTTTTCTTTACACCACGTTGAATTTATACGTTAAAGAACGAAAATTGGGGCAGGTGCTTGGTTCACGGACAGCGGTCCGGATCACAAACCACACGGCCAGGGAGCCTGATTTGTTGTTCGTGAGCAAGCAACGGCTCGACATCATCCTTAGCGCGGCCTCTGGCCGCAACCAAACCAATTTTGGATTGCAGATTGCGGATTATGGAACGCTGAAATTGGAAATTGGAAATTAGGAAAAGCGTGAAAGCCTAATTTCTAATTTCCAATTTCAATTCGCAATCGTAACATTCTCGCGGACAACGCAAATGTTGCGGGGTAATAGTATAAAAACGACATCCAGGGAGCCCCTGACCTGGCAATAGAGATTGTATCTCCCTGGGACAGTCGGCGTGAAATTGTGGCTAAACAATCCGAATATGAACAAATTGGGGTCCGGGAGTTCTGGTTGATTGACCAGCCCAAACAACGGATATTTGTTTACGATTTGAGCCCTGGGGGAAACTTTGTCGAACGGCAGATTCAAGGAGATATCCTTCATTCAACCACGGTCGAGGGATTTAAGATTCAGCTTGACTGGCTCTGGTGTAACCCCGGCGAATTCCCCTCAATCCTCTCGATAGTGCAGGGACTCTTATAACGATTGTAGGTATTATTCATCGTTTCGGCAAAAAGTGCTTGGGAATTTGGTGCAGAAAGTGCTTAACCAACTGGCTATATTTCTGCCAAGCACTTTCTGCACCAACGTCCCCCATGTTCCCCTGTCGAGTAACGATTGTAGATTTCGGATTGCAGATTGCGGATTAAAATCAGTTTAGCCCTTCGCCAAGCACAATCCGCAATCCGAAATCAGCAATCCGAAATCTCGAAAGGAGGTGGTTATTATTTTTGGTATCGGTTTTTCAGAGTTGCTTATTATTCTGATCATTATCCTGATCATCTTTGGGGCAGGGAAATTACCCCAGATCGGACGAGCTATGGGAGAAGGCATCAAGGGCTTTCACTCAGCAGTCAAAGGCAATGATGAGAACAAGAAAGATTCTCAATCTAAGGAAAAAGAGGACAATGAATGACGGCCCTGATTTTAGCCGGGGGAAAGAGCAGCCGGGTCTCTTCTGCTTATAAGGCCCTGCTCCGATTGGGTAACAAGTCTGTTATTGAGCGTATTATTAATGTGCTTTCAGGTCGATTTGAAGGCATCATTATTGTCGCTGATGAAATCGAGCGATACGCCGGCCTCGGGCCTGAAATCCTTATCGACCTGATGCCGGAAAGAGGGCCTTTAGTGGGGCTTTATACCGGGCTGGCGGCTATTCAATCTCCTTACAGTTTTGTGGTGGCCGGCGATATGCCCTTTCTTAATCCTGACTTGATTGAGCTTATGAAGAGGACAATCAGTTCGGAAGTTGATGTCCTTATCCCTAAAGTAAAAGGGCGGTTAAACCCTCTCCACGCCATATATTCCTCTAATTGTCTGCCTGTTATCAAAGCCAGGATAGAGAGGGGTATCTTTTCTATGCATTCAATCTTGCCTGAACTGAGAGTAAGATACCTTGAGGAGGAAGAGATCAAGTCCGTTTGTCAGCCGGAGATAGCCCTCTTCAACCTGAATACGGATCAGGATGTAGAAGAAGCCAGGAAATTGATCCTTGAGAGATATGATGGAGCGGCCTTAAATCCGCAATCCGAAATCCGGTATTGTTCATCGTCTGGGCCAGTCGGGATAGAGTCCACAGTCCATAATCCACATAGTCCACACAGTCCACACAGTCCATAGAAGGCAGATCGCAGGCTATTGACCGTGAACCGGCCGAAACGATGAACAAGGCCCAAAATCCGCAAATAGGAAAGGAGGTATCCTCTTCAAATCTGAGGGTAAGAGCCAAAGGGTTCAAAGTTCAGGGTTCACGGTTCCAGGGTTGGTTAC
>JASEGY010000422.1 GCA_030019105.1 bacterium
TATCAAGCTGTGGGAGATAAAAACCGGCCGGCTCCTGAATACCCTCCAGGGGCATGAATCTCATGTTAATTCCGTAGCCATCTCGAAAGAGGCCGAGCTAATCGCATCCGGCTCTGCTGATAACACTGTGAAGCTGTGGGAGATAAAAACAGGCAGACTCCTGAATACCCTCCAAGGCCATGAATATTCTGTTACTTCCGTAGCCATCTCGCAAGGAGCCGGGATAATCGCTTCCGGCTCTTATGATAAGACTATCAAGCTGTGGGAGATAAAAACCGGCCGGCTCCTGAATACCCTCCAGGGGCATAAAGATTATGTTAATTCCGTAGCCATCTCGCAAGAAGCCGGGATAATCGCTTCCGGCTCTGTAGATAAGACTATCAAGCTGTGGGAGATAAAAACAGGCCGACTCCTGAATACCCTCCAAGGCCATGAAGATGATGTTACTTCCGTAGCCATCTCGCAAGAGGCCGGGATAATCGCATCCGGCTCAGATGATAACACCGTGAAGCTGTGGGGGATAAAAACAGTAGAGACAGGAGAGCGCCCTGGCAGTGGGCCTCCCACTGGCAGCAGACCTTCTGCCTCTGGCAGGCTTGTCCCTGTCCGTCCAGGAGAAGAGCTGACCATATATTCATTGCCTGAAGGAGAATGGGCGGCGATCAGGGGGAATGAGATAATATCGACCAATGCCGAGAGATATGCCTCCCTGGGCATCAACCTGACCAACTTCCCCGCCCGAGCCCTGATCCCTGATTCCTGACCCCTGATCCCTGACCCCTGATCATTATTTCCATCCTTGACAAGATGGGAAAAGAATGGTATATTATTTATGTCGCTATCCAGGCCGCTGGTACTCACCCGTTAGTACTTTGATTTAGAAAAAAGTGCCTAATCAGTGGAAATAGCTGCTCCTTTTAAATAGCACACGGATGACACGGATTTAACGGATTTGTACTGATTTTATCCGTGGTAATCCGTAGTATCCGTGTTATCCGTGTGCTATTAGATTTTCATAATCAAAGTAGTAGCGGATGAGCACCAGGCCGCTGAGTGGAGAAAAAATATGATTGACTGGCATCGTCTCTTGGGGTTGACTCTAACTGATTTCTTTACCGATTCTCCCTTCGTCGTCGAGATGGAAAAAGACCTCTCCCTGAAACAACAAGTACTCGATGTAGTCATCCTAAGAAAGCAACCGGGAGAGTTTTCAGGCCGGCTGCCTGATGGACTCGATGATTTAGCCGAGCATAACCTGCTTAGTTACAAATCAATGCGGGAACCACTCGACGATTGGATACTTAAGGAACTGGCTGCACATTACGTCAATTACCGTAAACAGATCAGCCCCTCATTGAAAAAGCTTTTGCCGGAGGATCAATTTCGGCTTTATGGTATCAGCACCCGTTTCCCGCAAAAATTAAGCGAGCAAGTCAGGTTGTCGCCCTTACAGGCAGGTGTGTATGAGGTGGTATGGGGCACACAGCGGATTCGAGTAATTGTCTTGAGCCGGATACCGGAAGGAGACTATAACTCGATATGGCATTTGTTCAGTGGGGTTCAAGAGAAAGTTATGTCTGGGGCGGCTCGGTATCAGAGCCACACTGGGGAGATGAGTACCATCCTCAACCAGTTATTCGATAATTATCAATTGGAGGGAGTATCTATGCCGTATACGATGAAAGATTTTCAACGGGATTATATTAAAGAGCATTTGAATGTGTTGACTCCTGATGAGGTCTTCCAACGATTTTCCACCGATGAGCGTTTGCAGGGGCTCTCTCTGGAAGAAATCAAGGCCTACCTGGAAAAGTCGCAGCAGAAAAAGCAGAAGAAACATTAGCCGTAAGCTAAAATCAAATGTCATAATGTACAACTGCTCCGTGACACTTGATTTTAGAGGTAGGGTGGGCATCGCCCACATTTATCCCTAAAACCCTTCAGCCTTCAGTCTACCTACCTGATTGACAAATGGCCCAAACGATGGACAAGGCCTTCGAATGTCATAGAGTAGAGAGGGTGGAGAGGGTGGAGAGGGTGGAGAGGGGAGAGGGGGACGTTCTTGCTTTTTTGCTTTTACCCTCAAAGGGCATGAAAATCGGGTTAATTCCGTAGCCATCTCGAAGAAGGCCGGGATAATCGCTTTCGGCTCTAATGATAACACTGTGAAGCTGTGGGGGATAAAAACAGTTTTCTGAGGTGCCAAAATGTCACCTCAAAAACTGAAGGGCGAGGTGGCAGAAGATACCTACCCTACGCCTTTACAGAACAAGGTGTGGCCATGCTCTCCTCTGTGCTTAAAAGCAAAAGAGCTATCCAGGTTAATGTCGCTATTATGCGTGTATTTGTCAAACTCAGAGAGACACTTTCAGCACATAAAGAACTTGCCCAAAAACTAAGCGAACTTGAGAGAAAGTTTGAGAAGCATGACACACAAATCCAGACAATTTTTGAGGCAATTCGTCAACTAATGGCGCCACCGGAAAAGCCAAAACCCCCAATTGGGTTTCATGCGGATTGACAACCTTGCAACAAAACCCAACAGAACCCTCGTCAGATGAAAGACCTAAGATTAGTCCACCTCCGGGTTACCCTTATTGCCAGAGAGCCTTTGTCCTTGCCGGCTTACAAGGGCTCTACCCTACGGGGCGGTTTCGACCACGCTTTAAAAAGGGTCAGTTGCACCATAAAATATAAACAGTGCCCTGAATGTCTTCTAAAGGACAAATGTGTATATTCTTATGTGTTTGAAACCCCTCTCCCTGAAGGTGCGGAGAGACTTAAAGGAAGTTCTTACCTTCCCCACCCCTTTGTCCTGGAACCCCCTCCGGAAGAGAAATTAGAATACGAACCCAAAGGAAGGCTGAATTTCGACCTCGTCTTAGTGGGAAGGGCGATCGATTATTTACCATATTTTATCTATGCCTTTGATGAGATGGGCCGGGCCGGGCTGGGCAAAGGTAAAGGCAGGTGTGAGCTGGAACTGGCAGAAGATATAGCAGGGAAGGAAATTATCTATCGGGGATCAGACAAGACTATCTCTGCCACCCCACACATTTTGACGACGGATCAGATTGTAACCGGAAGAAAGCCACCTTCAAGTATAACCTTAAGCTTTCTGACTCCGACTCGAATTAAATATGAATCAAAATTTGTCCTTGATCTTGAATTTCACATCCTGGTCAGGAATCTACTGCGCCGAATATCGAGCCTCTGTTATTTCCGAGACCGTTTTGAAAATGGGACTTGATTAAAGAGGGGGTGATGGAGTTTTGGGTTGACATTGCAGTTTTTC
>JASEGY010000423.1 GCA_030019105.1 bacterium
ACCCAAAACTCCATCACCCCCTTTTTAATCAAGTCCCATTTTGAAAACGGTCTCCATAAAGGACATAAAGGACTTCTGACTTCTGACTTCTGACTCCTGACCAATCCAATTACCCGTTGGGCGTTTCCCTCCCAGGTGAGATTGCGTTCCAGGATAGTCTGCCTGGCTGCCTCACCTAATTGGCCCCGGAATTCAGGATGTTCAATCAGTTTCAAAAGCGCTCTTTTTAGATCATCTCTATTTCCTTTCCGGAAGAGAAGGCCATTCTGCTCATCTTTGATTATTTCACAAATATTAGGCAACTCAGGGGCCACAATGGCCTTGCCCAGGGCCATATACTCGATGAGTTTCATAGGTGAGGCATAAGGGGTTACTCCCGGCTGAAGGGCGATATCAAAGGCAGCCACATAGGCCGGGATATTCTTTCGCTCCACCGGTCCGGTAAAGGTGACGGAAGACTCAAGGGCATGAGCGTGAACATAGGCCTCTAAATCCGGCCGGGCCGGGCCATCACCCACCAGCAATAGATGACACCTGTTATCACCTATTTCATTTATCATTTCCAGGGCCAGATTCAAACCGTGCCAATCTCTGAACCACCCTGTAAAACCAAGAACTATCTTACCGTCGAGTCCGTATTTCCTTCTAACCGCTTCCCCATTACAGGAAGAGGAATCAAATTCTTCCAAATTGACACCGTTGGGTAAAACTACTATTTTATCCGAAGTTACCCCCGTTTGGAGAAGGTGGTCTCTTAATGCCCCGGAGACAACGATCGTCTTATCCGCTCTGGAAGATATCGATTTCTCCAGATACCTGGCCAAACGAGAAAAGACCAATCGTTCGTATTCCTTTTTTTCATAGGCAATAGGGGCATTGACCTCTAATATCAAAGGGATTCCCAAAGACCTGGCCGCCAGGATACCAGAGAAATTATAGAGAGAATATCGCTCATAAATGAAATTGGGCCTGAACCTTTTCCCGGCCTTAACCAACCTGATGTAGCCAACTAAATTATAGGCCAATTCGAGTAATTCATAAATCATGCGGGGTGAAAAGGAAGCTATATATCCCCATATTTTTCCTTTGGTCTTTTTCAGATCCTCCCCCCCCTGGGCTAAAGCTACTACCTCTACTTCGTGCCCCAGCTTTCTCCATGCCTTGATGAGCTCATTAATATGAATCCCCTGGGCATCTTCAGCCTGGGTTCGGTGGTGATAAAGAATTCTCATCCTGCTCCTCCGCTCCTCTGCTCCCCTGCTCCCCTGCTCCCCTGCTCCCCTGCTACATAAACTCCCGGTGCCACATTTCTAAAATAAGTAATGACCAAAGATGCTGACCATAGTTCTTCAGCCCCGATTGATGATCTCGCCACAGCTTACGAAGAAACCGCGAATGAAAGTAACCTCTATTAAGCGTCTGATTATCAAGAAGGATATCCCCGGCCATTTCCTTGATATCCTTTCTGAACCAGGTATCTGCCGGGATAGAGAACCCCATCTTACCTCTTTCCAGAATAGTTGGAGGAAGATAAGGGACGAGCGCTTTTTTAAAGATGTATTTGGAAGTTCTTCCCTTGAGTTTTAAGTCAGGAGGGATAGTGGCCGCAAACTCGACAAACGGATGTTCAAGAAGGGGAACCCTCACTTCTAAAGAATTGGCCATACTCATTCGATCGACCTTGGTCAAGATGTCATCAGGTAAATAGGTCTTAATGTCCACATATTGGATGCGAGATAGAGGATCAAGCCCCTCCGTTTTCTTGAAGTGCTTAGCCGGCACATTAGCCGGGTCATATCCGGCTAACTTAAGCTTCAAATCTTCAGAATAGAGCTTCCCCCTTATTTCATCATTGTAGAGAGAAAGAGAATTGGCATAGCCCTTCTCAGGAGAGAAGGTAAGGTTGGTCAAGAGAGTCTTGGCCCGAAGAAATTGGGGCAGATAATCGGCCTTGGGGTAAATTTTGGCCAAAGGCGGCAAGAGGTATCTTCGGATAAAGGCGGGCAGGTATCCCCTGAGTCTATTTTCAAGTCTGTCGTAGAAGTATCTTCTGTAGCCGGCGAATAATTCGTCCCCCCCGTCACCGGAGAGCGCCACCGTCACATGCTCTCTGGCTGTTCTGGAGAGATAATATGTCGGTACCGCAGAAGAGTCGGCAAAGGGTTCATCAAAATGATAAATAAGTTTGGGAAGCAGGGTTTCAAGATCAGCTCTAACCATATATTCGTAATGAGTAGTCTTATATAGATGAGCGACTAACCGGGCAAATTCAGTCTCATCAAACCCGCCTTCGGAAAAGCCCATGGAACAAGTAATTACCGGATTCTTAAGCGCCTCGCTCATTACAGCTACGACCGCGCTGGAATCCACCCCTCCGCTTAAGAATGCCCCCAGGGGAACTTCACTTATCAATTGGTTTTTAACCGAATCCTTTAAGTGATAGAGTAACTCTTGCCGGTAATATTCTTCCTCCCGCGGGGGATATGGAGAAGGATTTGAGGAAAAATCTACATCCCAGTATTCCTTAATGGACACCTGGTTTGGGGTGCAAGTTAGGATGTGTGCCGGCGGAAGTTTGTAGATTCCTTTAAAGATTGATTTTGGCGAGGGGATAGCCAAAAAGGTGAAGTAATCGTCCATGGCCTCATAATTAATCTCCCTGGGAACACGGCTGTCTTTCAGGATAGCCTTAATCTCTGAACCGAAGAGACAAAAGCCGGCATCAAGCCAGTAATAGAGGGGCTTAATCCCCAACCGGTCTCTGGCTAAGACAAGTTTTCTGGAACGACTGTCCCAGATAGCAAAGGCAAACATCCCCCGTAAGGATTCGACACACATCTCAGCCCGGTCTTCATAAAGATGGACAATAACCTCTGTATCCGATTTGGTCTTAAATTGATGTCCCTTCAGGATAAGCTCATCTCTAAGCTGCCTGTAATTGTATATCTCTCCATTAAGAACGACCCAAATAGTCCTATTTTCATTGGAAATAGGCTGTTGGCCGGTAGCCAGGTCAATAATTGAGAGCCGCCGCATACCAAGGCCGACCCCATCTTTGACGTAGAAGCCCTCTTCGTCAGGACCACGGTGATAAAGGGTGGCCGTCATATCTTCTACAAGCTCCGGCTTAACCGGCTTACCTGAACCAAAATTGTATACTCCGCATATACCGCACATGAAATGGCCCCCCTTTTCTAATTGCGGATTTTAGATTTCGGATTGCGGAATGAAATTCGACCTGTGCAAACGGAAATTCACCACGGAGACACGGAGGCACGGAGAAATA
>JASEGY010000424.1 GCA_030019105.1 bacterium
CGTGGATGCCGAAGAGGATAATTAAAATCCCCCCTGCCTTTTGAATTATGTCCCTATATTCGATCAAAAAGTTACCCAATAAAGTAGCTGAAGCACCTAAAGAAATAAAAACCGACGAAAACCCAAGGATAAACAGTAAGGAATGAAGAAAGAGATGCCTTCTCATCCCTGGCCGGGCCTCCCCTTTGCCACTCAATTCTTCAAAAGAGAGGCCCGTAATAAAGGCCAGATACGAAGGGATCATCGGCAAAACACAGGGGGACAGAAAAGACAATAATCCCGCGGCAAAGGCGATAATCAAAGTTAAATCTTCCGGTGCATTACTCATTTGAATTCCTCACTTTCAAGATATTGAACAGGACGCAGATGAACGCAGATTTACCTGAACGGTTACCTTATATCTTTGCGCCTTTGCGCCTCTGCGAGAGATATTCTTTATCCGAAAGCCTTCAGATATCTCCGCACCCTAATGGCTGAATGTTTACAGTATACCAGCGGTCCGGAAATTTTGCAACTACTTTTAGAGCTAAAAGCTGCCTCCAATCCTGATACCATTAAGCGAAAATTGAATGTTACCTTCGGCTCATTGTTCATCCTTAAGGGGGAGGTAAGAATATAGGCAGTATCATAGCCTAATCTTGCCGCCGCCCTCTCACCAGGAGACAACTTCCTTGCTTCCCCGGCAAAAGCAATATTGTTCCAGCATAGTATCAGGAGCGCAACGCAACCTATCAGTTTGAAATTACCCATTTTCCCATAAGGCCATTTCTTTCTATACGTCATCTCCTTCTCCATAGTTACTGTCTCTCTCATACTCATATCGGCGATGATCATCGTTTCGGCCAGTGAGACTTGCAACCTTACCTTCCCGAAAGCTTTTAAGCTTTCGGGAAGGTCGCTATTGGCCGAAACGATGAACAAGGCCATTAGATCTCAAATAACGATGGGTCCTTAAGCATAGATACTTTCTTGCCCCTCGGACTGCATCTGTTGGTCAAGATCGGTTCACCCGGCAGCTTACCTGGCAGGATCTGATTCCAGTATGCCCACCTGAAAGCAAGTTTGCCTTTATGATTTATTCGGGTCTCCTTTAACAGCGAAAAAGGCCCAATTAGCGAAAGAGGAAATTTGCCCGGCAGGGGCTCTACTTTGTAGTTAAAATCAATAAGCAATGCCTTATTAAAGCCGGATTCAATAAAGCAGTTGGCGTGCCCATCAAATTTTGCGGCAGGCGCTTTTCCTTTTATTTCGCTTAGAAGATTCTCTACCATTACCTCAGACTCGAAATGGGCTACCGAGCCGGCCTTTGAAGTAGGCAAATCAGTGCCATCGCCAATGGAATAAATATTTTCATGACCAATGGCTTTGAGGAGATGCTTGTCTGTGTGGATATACCCGGCGCCATTCCCCAGACCAGAATCCTCAATAACCGATGCACCCTCGAAAGGCGGAATGGCGACTAACAAATCATAATCAAGCTCTTTGCCATCATGAGACTTCATTATCTTCTTTTCGTGATGCACCTCACCCAGATTATAATTCGGGGTAATCTTAATCCCTTTCTGTTTTGCAATCCCGCTGAATACACTGGTAGCTATTGGCTTGGTAAAGGCCCCCGGCAGAGGGGTAACAAGCTCTATTTCCACCTTGTTACGAATGCCCCTCTTATGAAAGTAATAGTCTGCCAGAAAAACAAACTCTATCGGCGCCACCGGACACTTGATCGGCATTTCAGCTACATTTAAGATTACTTTGCCTTTCTCAAACCTTTCAAGAGCCCGCTGAAGCTTTATGGCGCCATCAGGGGTGTAGAAGTCAAATACATTTTTCTCATACCCGTCTCGCATACCCTCTATGTCATCAGGTATAATCCGGCAACCAAGAGAACTGATAAGCCAATCATAATCAAAATTACCGGCCTTGGTTTCAACTCTTTTCTTCATGAGATCTATTTTTATTATTTCCGTGCTGACAAAATCTACGCCCTTAGATAATAAACCTTTAATTGGTCTGGATACATCCGGCAATTCCTTGTAACCGGGAAACCTGAAGGGGAGAAACAGGAATCCGGGTTGATAATAGTGCATCTGGCTCCTGTCTATTACGGTAATTTGCCATTCCCGCTTATCTAACTTCTTCCTGAGACTATTGGCGCTGACTGTTCCGCCTGTTCCGGCGCCTAAAATTACTATTTTTTTCATAAGTCTACCTCCTCGTAGTATTAAAAGCCTCTCGGATAAATTCGACCCCTTTTTCACAAGGGACGAAAGCGGGCTGTTTTGGCCTTGATCATCGTTTCGGCCACTCACTAAATTAGGCTGCGCAACTTTCTTGGAGTTAATCCTTTAGGATTTCAGGCCTTGTCCATCGTTTCGGCCAATAGTGCTTGACCGAATTGGGTGTTGTGGTTGCAGAGCTTGCTCTGCCGTCCTGTCGAGCAAGCTCGACCACTACAAAATTGATCCAATGGCCCAAACGATGAACAAGGCCGGATTTCATTTATGAAAGGCTAAAGCCTAAACTCCAATTTTGAATCCCTAAGTATCAACCTACCCAAATGGCCGAAACGATGATCAAGGCCGCTGTTTTTATCTTCACCCCAGATTAATCACCGCGAAGCGGTGAGGGCATAGAGCCTGGGGTTTCAACCCCAGGAGCCGATGTCGATGATGAAATGTGCCCTGAAGGGGCGCGGCACGTCTGCCTATTACCGCACCCCTTCAGGGTGCATTCAATATCGTTACCCGTTCCTGGGGTTAAAACTCCGGGCTCTATTCCTATGCTGCTTCGCAGCATTTTTATCCGAGAGCCTTCTATTAAATCAAAGCTCCACCGCCAAGTACAGCCGCATTTGCTATCTCTCCGGCAGTCTCCGGAAGACCGGCAATCCTGCAAAGCTTCCTGCTCGGTCCGGCTGGATAGAGTTTCTTAAGGTCTCCGTTGTCCCATTTCTCACAACCCCTTCTTTGCCGTATTACCTTCATTAATTTCTTAACCGGGGGCACACCCTCATATTGATGGTAATACTCTCTTAAGAAATCAACCATTTCCCAATGAATATCCGTTATGTCGATTCCTTCTCTTTGCGCAAGACAATGGGCTGTTTCCTTATTCCATGTCTGCGGATTTTGCAAGTAACCATCGCCGTCAATTTGGTAAGCTCCGCCTTTAACAACCCTCTCCATAATGAAGCCCTCCTTTGATTGGTAATTGGTAATTGGGGGACGGTTCAAAAATCGTCCATTTTCTTGTGAAACCTTGCGTTCTTTC
>JASEGY010000425.1 GCA_030019105.1 bacterium
ACCACCATAATTCCAGTTATGCAATTTCTAAGACGCTGATCAAACCTGATGCTAGTTCATATTGGCCGGCGAAGCTCACCCCTTCAAGGCAATCCTCTTTTTCCACACCCCGTTCTTCGGCTGTATGGGCACACAGGGATAGAGAAACCCCTTACGAAGAGCGGCCTTCCAGACAATCAAAGCAAGTATTGTAGCCGACTTTCACCCAGTCTGACAGCTTTTGGCAGACATCCTCCGGTAGTATCCCACCACGCATCAGGGCATTAATGATGATATGGTCTGAATAAGGATTATTAACTTCCATAGTTGCCTCCACCTTCTCATTTCGGATTTCGGATTTCGGATTTTTTTATCTCATTCCGCAATCCGCATTCCGCAATTCAAAATCTACCTTCCTATCGCTTTTCTAACCAATGTCCTGAACACCTGCTCCATATTCTTGCCGGTGTAAAGATTAATCCCCAGTTCTTCAATGTCAAATACAGCATAAATATCTGTCCAGTTCCCCCGCCTTCTGGACTGAAAAGGAGGTTCAACCTTTATCTCTTCAGCCCCTTTCACCGGCAGATAGAAGGTGATCTGCCTAATACGTCCGGTCTCGTCCTTATTCAGATAGATTCGCACTTGGTGTGAATCTACCTTTCCGAAGAAATAATCAGCCCCTTTTTCAAACCCGGCTTCACTGAAGGCAATGACCATCTCCTTGGGGATATCAGATACCTGGCAGCCGCACAGAGAGCCACCGGTCTTAAGGAGATTCTCAATTCGCCCGCTAAGGGCGTTAAACTCCTGGGTAGGAATAGCCACCAGGATTTCATTTGGCCTGAAACCGCCCATCAGCCGGGCTCCATTGCATAAAAAGGTAAGCTTTGGCTTCTTCTGTTCATAGGCTGCGGCTGTGGCTTCTCCACAGACTCCCATCTCACCCTTAGGCTCCGCGCAGAAATAAAATCGCAATTTTGTGGCCAACATTGTCGCTGGTAAATTGCTTGATTGCTGTGGCTATCGTGCAGATCATCCTTAAAATAAGTAGCTTATAGTACTTGCTTTTCTTGTCAGGATGTGGTATAATTACCCTGTATTCGATTTACAAAGGGGGAACTATACCACATGGACAGGACAGCAACGAACGCCCAGTTGGTGCAGAAGTTATTGTGCGATAGAAAGATATCTACATTTCCAGAAATCATGGCTGCGCTGAGTACGAGCGGGAAGATGACGGTTTTTCGCACGTTGCGCCGTTTGGGGTATCTGGGCAGCTGGTCAGTAGCAAGTTCTCCATAAGTGCTTGATTTTTCGGCACTTAAGTTTTTCGCAGTTCAGACGCAATCGCGTAGAGAAAAGGCTTTAGTTTCAACAACTTACAGAGTATTCATTCTGGGAAAAGCTGAGAACTTACTGCTGTCCAGCTGGGCAGCTACTCGCATCGTGGGCGGTACTACACACTGAACGAGATTCCGGATTTTGACGATTTAGGCCTGTGGTCATTTCAGTCCGTCCGATTCAGCAGGTTTGGAAATTTGTTGGCGACGGCCAAGGCCTTCGTTGAGGTAGCCGAGGCAGGCTATACAGCATCTGAGTTAGAGAATGTGCTGTCGGTAGAGGTCAAGCATCCATTACTGGAGTTGATGCGCCGGGGTCTGATCAGGCGCTGGAAGGTCAGCCGCAACTATGTGTACGTGAGTTGTGACGACGGTAAGCGTCGGCAACAGCGACTGATGCGGGAGGATCGTGAGGCCTATGCTGGAGTGGGTATGGGCCTGGAAGTTGAGGTTCTGCCAGATGAGGTGAAGGCCGCCATCGTATTGTTTTTCAGCGTCTTGGACGAGCAGCAGCGTCGCCTTTACGCGGGGTTGGAGGCTGCCAAGCTGGGTCATGGCGGAGACCGCAGGATAGCGGAACTACTTGGGCTGGATGCCCATACTGTAGCGAAAGGACGTAGGGAGGTGTTTGAGGGAACCGTGAAACGCGAACGCATTCGGGAGAAGGGTGGTGGTCGCAAACGGGTCGAAAAAAAACGCCGGGAGTAGTTGATGAAATCAACGCTATTCTGGAGTTTGACACTGCCGGAGATCCGATGACGGGCAGGAAGTGGAACCGAATGACGCCAGCTGTAATCCTCAGCAATATTTCTGCCTATATTGGGGAAAATTCAAAAGAATATTTTGGCCAATATCGGGGAAAGATGCTAAAATAGAGCTTTAACAATCTTGCAAGAATTATTTAAGCTCGAATTAGCATCTCCCTTCCCGATATTATGCAAATACCGGCATCGTTTCATTTAGCCTGAAAATCGTTGG
Source organism: bacterium (assembly GCA_030019105.1). Taxonomy (GTDB): domain Bacteria; phylum UBA9089; class JASEGY01; order JASEGY01; family JASEGY01; genus JASEGY01. Next base: position 2,301 of record JASEGY010000425.1, read on the forward strand.
AGATCGGTTTACACTTTTGGGGAGTTTAGGCTTTAGCCTTTCAGAAATAAAATCCTAAAGGATTAACTCCAGGGGAGTTATGCAACCTAATTTAAACTCGGACAAGCAACTCCGCTTCAAAAGTGTAAAGCTGCTATTGGGACGATTTGAAACGATGCCCAAATACCATATTCTATATCCTGTGATATATCTACCTATATGGAGTCAGTAGAAAAAAAGTCTGGGACTTTCCTTCCTTCTCAGACCGATGTCCGCTTTGTGGCGGAAAAGATTGTGCTGTCCGAATCGGATTTTACTATAGAACAGAGGTAATCGTTAACTTTCGGACATATCACTATCTACTTATTGCTCGCTATTTATGTCGCGGAAAAGGTGATGAGAAACCTCTCCATAAAACTTTCTCTCTTCTGCCCCGGCAGTTGATCCCTTACCGTAAGCACGGTCTGGATTTAGTAGTAGAAGCCGTTCGGAATCTACATCAAGAAGACTTTACTCCCGATCAGACCAAAGAAGCTATTAGCATAAAAGGACAGAATGAGGCTATCGAACTCCAGACTCAGCAACTTCACGATTTTGAAGAAATCTTCGAACAAGCCTTTACTAAACTCAGCGCTACTTCGCAGATCAAAGACATTCTTCACCAACAAGAAGACTCTCTCTCTCACGATCCTGTTCTGGCTGTGCTTGATTTCATCGATGATTACCAACCTTCAGCTCAAACTACAGGGGAGACTCGGCTGACCACCAGGGCTGAAGAACTCGCCCTGGATTTCTTTTTTCTCTATCAGGACAGCCATTATTTCCAGCGGCATTTCCTCTTCGGCATTCCTTCCCAAAAACGTGGCGGCCCCTAATATTTCCTCCTCGCCTGGCTCTTTAGACTTCTCTCAAACCTCAAAACTCGCCTCCCCGGTGTAATCCTCAGCAATATTTCTTCATATATTGGGAGAAATTCCAAGGAATATTTT
>JASEGY010000426.1 GCA_030019105.1 bacterium
CAGTAAAATGACCGATTATGAACCGTCCCGAAGTATCTTGATTTACTTCCTATTTTCCATTTCTTACTTCCTATTTTTAAAGGCTGAAAAGGCAGGGAATGATTTTGACGAGAGTTAAATGGTTATGGTTAATTTGGGGTGCTGTTTTTCTTTACGGTTGTGGTACGCAGGAAGATACTTCTAAGCTTAGCCGGCCGGGAAAAGACAAAATCAAGCCGGGCAGAGAGCTTCTTCAGGAAGGGCTAAGAACGCCGGGAGAAGGAGTCTTGAGGGGGGCTGGGCTCTCTAAACGGAAGATGTTCCTAAAAAAAGGGCCTCTAAAAGAGGAACTGAAGAAGATCAGGCAGGAGGCCAGAGATGTGGGGGCCGGTGACATTGATGACTACCGGCTGGGGAGCAAGAAAGAGCGGCTTAAGGAGCGGGTGCGAAGTATTATTGAAAAGAGCGGTGACCGGCTTTCAGAGGAAGAGGTCAACAAACTACTCTTGAGGTATGTAGATATCCCCATCACGGCAGGCCGGTATGAAAAGGAAACTGAAGAGAGGTTTAAAAAGGCTCTGGCCGGTATTAGTCGAGAAGTAGAAGAACTCCTTGAAAGTAAAATTAATTGGGCTGAAAAAGGAAGAGAAAAAGAGAAATTCAAGGGTAAACTTTATTATATTCTTGAGGAAAAAATGGGTCCGGGTCCGGTAACCCAAAGAGATGTAAATAAATATTTTGAAGAATATGTAGAAAAACCATTTAAAGGGGCCAACCAATAAGGCGGATGATGCACCCACTTTGTGGGTACCCGAGATGGTGGATTGAGAATTTTAAATCTGGCCTTGTTCATTGTTTCGGCTACTCATAAGTTTCGAGTTACGGATTTCGCACTTTATTTAAACTCGAAACCCGAAACCCTAAACCCGAAACTCGAAACTGAGACAATGGCCGAAACGATGATCAAGGCCGAATTTTAAATCCGCATTCCGCATTCCGCATTCCGCAAGGTGAGGAGGTAGGTTCAATGTTTAAGACTCAAATAAGATGTGGTATTTTCTTTCTGAGCTTGTTCTTTATCTTAGTGGGGCTCTGTTCTGGAGCGATAGACTGGAAAGGACGAGAACTTATAGAAATCGAGGAATTAGATTACGGATATGACGCCGGAACAATAGCGGTGACAGAAGATGAACTTACTATGATCATTCTTGCCAAGAATGGATGGGGCCTTCCAAGTGAAGGAGCAGCAGATCTATTGATCTCTACCAGAAACTCGGTAAATGAGGAGTGGGGCGTACCAGAGAATATAAATAATGATAAGTTCCAGAAGTCAGGGTTGCCCCGGGTCAATCAAATAAATACTGGGGCTGAGAGCCTTCCGCCGGCTATCAATGGGGATGGAACTATTCTTGTCTGGGAGGATAAACGAGACGTAAATGATCCCGACAACCCATTAGCTAATTATCGCCAGATATGGATATCCACTAAAGATCCCCTTACTGATCTCTGGGGGCCGGCGATGAATATAAATGATTATAATATAGATTTGGCCAGGAAGGACGATGTACCTGAAGACCAATTAGGAAACTATCGTTTAAATACTGTTGATATACAGGGTGATCCGGAGATATCAAAAGATGGATTAGAGCTTTATATCTCGAGAGAACCGGAGGGTGGTCCAGTGGGTGAAGATGATAGAGATATCTGGATAGCTACCAGGCCGGACACCTCCAAACCCTTTGGTGCGTTGCAGAATTTAGATGATTATAATAAGGCATTGCCTGGGGGCAAGCCTCTCAATTGCTCTACTAAATCCGATGAGAATCCAGCTATCTCTAATGATGGACTTCTGATGTTTTTTCTTTCCGGGAGAGACGGCCACGGATTTGACATCTATATGACTACCAGGGCCGACAAAAATAGTGCCTGGGGTTCGCCGATAAATATAAGTAAACAGCAAGGTTGGGATGAGTTTGGAGGTCAGTGGGGGATTGATTTTGTGGGTGATAGTAATGGTGGTCTGCTGTATCTTTGTGTGGACACGACGGGTGAAGGTAGGAGGATACACGTCGTTGACCTTGATTCGATCCCAGTGACCATTTACTCTATTGCCGACCAAAATGGGGTAAGGATGACGGTTCGAGCCCAGGGAAGAGCGGGGAGGTTGAGTTTTTCTATTGACAGTTGGCAAGAATGGAAAGGGGATCCGGCAAGAATAGTGCCTGACACCTTCTCGCATCTTTTTTAGGATAACTGTTCAGCTATGAATTAACACGAATCACTACTGTCCCATTACAAGTCAAACAGTGACAGCTGGTTACAAATAGCGCTATCTTGCTTTTTGCATTCGGAGGTCGTAAATACTTGTATAATAGGGACTTCTTCGAAGATGGTTACACTGAAAATTTGTAGAATTGTGTAGAGACTGACATCTAAATAGAGACGTTTTTTGATAATGGCGATCAGCACATATACCGTGATGGCAATCCATATTTGAGTTTTCACCGCATTTGAGGAAGTCCCGTAAAACGCTTTGATGCGTAAATGTTGCTTGATCCATTTGAAAAACAGTTCCACCTGCCAACGACTTTTGTAAAGCTTTGCAATAGTAAGAGCGGGAAGGAGAAAGTTGTTGGACAGAAACGTCAGATATTTCTCGTTTTCGGCATCGAAATATCGTATTCGATGAAGCTTTTCCGGATAATCTTTCGCCGAGTTTCGTCCTGTAAGGACAATGGTTTGATCGCATCTCAAGCCCGTGGACTTGTCGATCGGATGGGAATAAAGTCGGCGAAATTTGAGGTTGCTTTTGGCACGAGTGATAAAGAAGGCTAAGCTTTTTGATAAAACATAGAGACGAGAAAAGTCGAGATAGCCACGATCCATCACATAGAAAGAGCCTGGTTCCAAGACCAGTAGGTCGAGGATGTTTACGTCGTGAACCTTTCCTTCCGTTATTTCGATGAAGGAGGGGATGTTGCCGCGCAAATCCATGAGGGTGTGCATTTTGATTGCAGCTTTCCGCTTTCGAAATCTGGCCCAGGGAAAAAGCGCAAGGCACAAGTCTATGGTCGTAGAGTCGAGTGCATAAACCGTTTGGTCCAGTTCTATCCCGAAGTCCTCGCTCGCGTACAGGTCTCTGGCTTGATGTATAAGTATTTGGGCGAAATCGGCATATATGCGCCAGTCTCGGTTTTCGTTGGCATAGGCCAGGGTGTTTCGAGAGACTCTGCCTCGAATGCCCATATGGTACAGCTTGTTTTCCCTGGCGCGAAGGCAACTCTCT
>JASEGY010000427.1 GCA_030019105.1 bacterium
AACTTACAACCTACAACCTGTTCAAAATCACTATTTATGACCGTGCTGAGTATATGTTCGTGGACAAAGTCCTCTACCCCTACGGCAGTGCCTGGAAACTTTAAACTCGAAACCCGAAACTGTTATTATCCACAACAGCGCTTATATTTCTTCCCGCTGCCACAGGGACAGGGATCATTCCGGCCTATCTTGGCCAGATTTCTATCTTTCTTCTTTCTTGGTTGTGCCGCTCCAACTTGCACTGCGGCTATTTCTCCTGGCCTGGCCATTGTTCCCGGAGGAGTGGTCTCTTCCTCTAATCGAAGCCGGAAGATATATTCCACTACCTCCTCTTTAATCCTCAACATCAGGTGCTCAAATATCTTGTAGCTTTCGTGCTTATATTCAACCAATGGGTCTCTCTGGCCGTAGGCCCTGAGTCCTATCCCCTCCTTGAGGCTGTCCATGGCATAGAGGTGATCCTTCCATAAATGGTCTGTGATAGAAAGCATGAAGTAGCGTTGCAGCCCGTTAAATTGTTCCGGGCCGATCTTTCTTTTTCGTCCCTCATAGATATTTTTCACTCGCTCTAAGATATGATCAAAGAGCTCCTCATGTTTAAGAGACTTAATCTCCTCAGGATTCATGTTCAGACCAAAGGTTTGAGACAGCCTGGGACAAAGCCCTTCCGTATCCCAATCTTCAGGATGGTCGTCCGGATTACAATAAGAGAGGATGATCTCTTCTAAAACCTCTTCTATCGTTTCCTGGATATGGTTAGAGATGTCAGGCTCTTTAAGCACGAGATCCCGCTCGTGGTAGATGAGCTGTCGCTGTTGATTCATGACATCATCGTATTCTAAGAGCCTTTTCCGGATATCAAAATTTTGGGATTCAACCTGACACTGGGCCCGCTCTATGGCTTTAGTCACCCAGGGATGTTCGATTACTTCTCCTTCTTCAAGGCCGAGCTTATCCATCAAACCGGAGACCTTATCTGAGCCAAATATCCGCATCAGATCATCTTCCAGAGAGAGGTAGAATCGTGAGGAACCAGGATCACCCTGTCTTGCGCACCGGCCTCTAAGCTGATTGTCAATTCTTCTGGCTTCATGTCTTTCCGTTCCAATGATATGAAGTCCGCCCAGATCAGGGATTCCCTCTCCCAGGACAATGTCTGTTCCACGGCCGGCCATGTTGGTCGCTATGGTTACTGCCATGGGCTGACCGGCTTCGGCCACTATTTCGGCCTCTTTTTCGTGATACTTGGCATTTAAGACCTGATGTCTGATACCCTGCTTTTTTAGAATGGCAGAAAGTTTTTCTGATTTTTCTACGGAGATGGTCCCGACCAGAACCGGCTGCCTCTTGTGGTTCATTTCCACGATCTCATCGGTAATGGCCTTGAATTTTTCGCGTTCTGTTTTGTAAACGACATCAGCGTAATCTTCTCTGATCATAGGCACATTAGTCGGAATGACAACTACTTCCAACTTGTATATCTTATCGAATTCTTCGGCCTCAGTATCGGCTGTGCCGGTCATGCCGGCCAGTTTTTCATACATTTTAAAATAGTTCTGAAAAGTAATAGTCGCCAGGGTCTGATTTTCCTGGGCGATCTTTACCCCTTCCTTGGCCTCAAGGGCCTGATGCAGCCCCTCTGAATATCTCCTTCCCGGCATTAATCTACCGGTGAATTCGTCAACAATAATTACCTGTCCCTCTTTAACCAGATAATCCCGATCACGTTTGAATAAGGTATGGGCCTTGAGGGCCTGATTCACGTGATGAGCTATTTCCATATTTTGGGGATCATAGAGATTATCTAATTTAAGCAGCCCTTCCACTTTGGTCACCCCTTCTTCAGTCATGGCTGCGGTACGCATCTTCTCATCCACCTGGAAATCCACCTCAGCCTTTAACCGGGGAATAATTCGATTAATTTTATAGTACTTGTCTGTGGATTCCTCGGCCGGGCCTGAGATAATAAGTGGGGTTCGGGCTTCGTCTATCAGGATGGAATCGACCTCATCGACAATGCCAAAAAAGTGTCCCCGTTGGACCCGAAGACTCAGGTCAGGGACCATATTATCCCGAAGATAATCAAAGCCAAATTCATTATTAGTCCCATAAGTGATGTCAGCCGCGTAGGCTTCTCTTCTGTGCCCTATCGAACGAAGGTGTTGGTGGCGTGCCTCACCCTTTTCGTATTCCGGGTCGTATAGAAAGGCAGCTTCATGTTGGATGACTCCCACTGAGAGACCTAACAGATGGTAGATAGGCCCCATCCAGTGGGCATCACGTTTAGCCAGATAGTCATTGACTGTAACTACATGAACCCCTTTACCCATAAGGGCATTGAGGTAAACAGGCATAGTCGCTACCAGGGTTTTTCCCTCACCGGTCTTCATCTCAGCTATCTTACCTTCGTGAAGGACAATCCCTCCCATAAGCTGGACATCGAAAGGCCGCATGTTAACGGTGCGTTTGGCTACTTCCCGGGCAACAGCAAATGCCTCCGGCAGGATGTCATCCAGGGTTTCTCCATCAGCCAGTTTTTGTTTGAAGTAGGGCGTTTTAGCGGCAAGCTGCTCATCCGTAAGGCGGCTGATTTCCTCTTCCCATTCTTTTATCTCATCGACCATAGGCTGCAGCCGTTTTATATCTCTTTCTTGCTTGGTGCCAAATATCCTGGCCAGGATAAGGTCAAACCACATTTTAATTTCACTCCTGATCTCTAAGTTTCGAGTTTAAGGTTTCGAGTTTTGAGTTTCGAGTTATAACTCAGAGGTATCCTCTTCAAATTTAAGGGTATTTGTAGGGGCTTGATTTATCAAGCCCATAGGCATCAACTTAAGGTGTTTTCCTCAATATTACGGGAGAGCCAATATCATTTAATAGCACACGGATACCACGGATAATACGGATTTACACGGATAAAAGAATCAGTGAGAATCCGTTGAATCCGTGTCATCCGTGTGCTATTGATGCTTAAGTTGATGCGCATGGGTTCGATTTATCGAACCCCCTCCGTATTGGGCTTGATAAATCAAGCCCCATAGGCATCAACTTAAGCTGAAACTTTACTACATAACAAGTTGTGGAAACAGGAGTTTAGGCTTTAGCCTTTCATCCTACTGGTATTGGCCATAAATGAAACCCTAAAGGGTAAATTCCCTTCACAGGTGACTGCGGGACGAATTACATACTCCCTATCTCAGACCTTTAGATCGTGGATTTCGACAGGGCGCTATCGGTTTTGTCTATTTTTTAAGCTTAGAAGT
>JASEGY010000428.1:0-2036 GCA_030019105.1 bacterium
ACCCTGAGTTATTGAGAAAATACAAAATCGCAGATTATGCCCGCGTTGAGTATATCTGTCACGTGGCAGTAAACTGGGGACAGCCATTTACCTTCCCGAAAGCTTCGAGCTTTCGGGAAGGTCGGGAAGACCCTTCATTCCGCAATCCGCAATCTGAAATCCGAAATGTAATTACCAACTATATCGACGAGCATTCTTTCGGTATCGGATGTTGATCAAGATGCCCAGCGAGAGCATAGTGACAAATAGGGAAGACCCCCCATAGCTTATCAAAGGTAAAGGCAGACCGGTAACCGGCATTATGCCAATGGTCATTCCAACATTGATCAGAGTCTGAGCGCCAATCATAGCGGCGATTCCTACGGCTATCAGCCGGCTAAAATCATCTTCGCTTCCGAAGGCCGTGCCTAAAGCCCGATAGATTATGAAGAGTAAGAGAGAAAGGATAATGCAGGAGCCAACAAATCCCCATTCTTCCCCGACGACAGAAAAGATAAAATCAGTTGGTTGCTCCGGCAGAAACCCGAGTTGACTCTGGGTTCCGGCACGCCACCCCTTGCCCAATATCCCACCTGAACCAATGGCAATCTTGGATTGGATAATGTTATAGCCTGCCCCCAGAGGATCAATGCCCGGATCAAGGAAGACTAATAAGCGCTTGCGTTGATATCCCTGGAGGAAACGATTTGCTGCCGTAGAAGAGAAAAGGCCAATCGCAACAACTAAAAAACCAAGAAAGAAGGGAGCGAATTTAACCCTGAGACGAATGAACCTCAGTATCACAAAAAGCCCTGACAAAGCCAGCCCAAACCCTCCAAGAAAGATTCCAATTTTTCGAGGATGGCCGGCTGATTTGAGTAATGATAGAACCAGAGGCGACACACTTCCTTCCGGTTGTAACTGAACCCAACTGGAGAGAAGAGGGAGACTCATACTCAAGACCCCGATAGCCATAATAGCGAGCAGATGAGTTCCTCTGGCTGAACCGGCGTACAGCATGACTAATAGGATAGGGATAAAGACCAGCGAGGTTCCGACATCCGGCTGTTTCAAAATTAAGGCCACCGGTAATCCCACAATAAGGAAAGAAATAATTAGCCCTAACGGACTGGCCACAATTTCCTTTCGTCCAGCCATAAAGGAAGCTAAGGCAATAATTGCAGCCAGCTTGGCGAATTCCGAGGGCTGGATGGAAACAGGACCGATGGTAAACCAACTGCGGGTATAATTGATCGCCGGAGAAAAAAGAACCCCGATCAGGCTGATAATAGCCAGGCCATAAATGATGGGGGCCAGGTCTTTTAGCACCCGATAATTAATCCTGATAATCCCGATCATAGCCGCTAACCCCAGGCCAAACCAGCTTATCTGTTTGATCCACATCAAGCTGGTAATAGTCAGGCCATTTTTGTGGGTAGCGCTCTGGATCATGGCAATCCCGGCTAAGGCCGCAACAGAAGTAACTATAAAGAGAGGATAATCGATCCCTCCGACTCTTTCCGATCGGGGCATAAAGCCTCCTTTTAATAAATCGTTTCCGTGACCGTTATTCGTGTCCGTCCTTTCTTTACGAACACGGTAGACGGACACGGACATAGCACGGACACGGTAGACGAACACGGATAACGGTTAAAGCCTACTCCCCTCCGCCGGTAAGGAGCTGAAGCTCTTCGGTCTCAGTTAATGAGATTGTCTTCTGGGTTCCCACGCCGGTAGCAGCACAACCAGGCAGTCCCAGAGAAGCAGCCAAAAAGATAGATGCAATTCTGGGTCAACGCGGATTCGTGGGGTAAAACTTTCAACCTGTGCGGTTAGAAATGAGGCCAAGATATTGAATCGCCCCTTCAGGGCTAATTGATGTTGTGGTCGGCTTCTTTCCCAGGGCGTTGCCCTGGGCTTTATTGTTATGCCCCGTTGGGGCTCAACTTTTAGCCCTGAAAGGGCATAATACTATAGCCCAGGGCACCGCCCTGGGAAAGGATCATATAAAACCAAGTAGCCCTGTAAGGGCGAGACAAGGTTGATTTTTACCCCGA
>JASEGY010000428.1:2283-3242 GCA_030019105.1 bacterium
CATTATTTAAATACTCCCAGGCGGGCGAATCCCCGTTTGCCTACCTGCAAGATATGTTCTTCCTCAAAGGTAATTCCAGGGTGTGTATCGCTTACTTTCTTTTGATCGATCTTGACTGCCCCCTGATTGATTAGTCGCCGGGCCTGTGATTTACTGGTGGCCAGGCCGGCTTCAAAGATAAGATCAATCAGGCCCATTGCCCGGGTTTGAGGAGAGAAGATCGGAATTTCAGTCGGCGTCTGTTTTTCTTTGAATATGCGCTCGAATTCAGCATCTGCCTCTATGGCAGCCTGTGGATCATAATAGACCTGGACTATCTCCCTGGCTAAACGACGTTTGGCTTCTTTAGGATGGATAGATTCATTCTCAAGACTGCTCTTGATGGCCTCTATTTCATCCATGGGGATATCGGTCAGGAGTTCATAATACTTAATCATCAGAGAATCAGGAACAGACATCAGCTTTCCGTAAATCTCTTGAGACGAGTCAGTTACGCCTACATAATTACCTAAGCTTTTACTCATCTTCCGTGTTCCATCAAGGCCTTCCAGAAGGGGCATAGTGATGACTATCTGGGGGGGCTGACCGTACTCCCGCTGTAGGTCACGGCCCATCAGGAGGTTGAACTTTTGATCCGTGCCCCCGATCTCTACATCTGATTTCAGGACGACAGAATCGTACCCCTGAATAAGGGGATAGAGGAATTCATGCAGGCCAATCCCCCTGCCTTCGGCATATCGTTTGGCAAAATCGTCTCGTTCCAGCATGCGGGCTACAGTGGAATAGGAAGATACCTTGAGAACATCAGCCAGACTCAAGTTTTCAAGCCAGGCTGAGTTAAAATACACCTTTGTCCTGTCCGGGTCGAGTATCTTAAAGACCTGTTCCTGGTAGGTGGCGGCATTGGCGGTGATCTGCTTCGGATCCAACGGTGGCCTGGTTTCATTTCTACCGCTGGG
>JASEGY010000429.1 GCA_030019105.1 bacterium
ATCTTTGGAACTGTAGCCTCTGTGTCAGGCGTTGTGGCGTATGTATTTAACGGAATAAGAACATTAATCCGTGAGATGCATGTCACAACCAAAGAGATGCATATGGCAACCATGGAAATGCAAAAAGAGGCTGAGCAAAGACACCAGGAAGTGATAGAATGGTTTAAAAAGAGTGACGAAAGGGCAGAACAGAGGCATCAGGATATAGTTAAGTTATTGCAAAAAGGATTTGGGGCTTAAGATCAACATCGAACAATAACGGCATCGGCACCACGAACCCAACCAGCAAATTACATGTTCTCGGAAAAGCCACCATCACCGGAGGCGTTGATCCACCCTATGTATCATATTCTGATGAGTCACATGAGGGCATCAGAGAGCATGCAAAGAGTGTCGAAGAGCATGAAAAGGCAATGGTCTTCTGGAATGGCAAGGCTCACAGATTAGAGGTCTATGTGGTGGATGAAGATAGATTCGTAACTACTCAGCCTCTATATAGTAGTCTTAACTGTTAGAACCACAACATATTGTGGTCAGATGTTTAAAAGTTAGCTAAAATTCCTAAAGAATGGCTTTCTATGTAACCTATAAAAGTAGACAAACCACAATATATTGTGTTCTGTAAGTTTCAAAAATCAATATCTGGTGGCTGAGTAGTTACATAGATTCTATACTATTACAGGAGAGTTGATAGAAGAATAGGGGGTAAAACCCAGGTCTCGAATTTTTGCTTGGTGGCCTACTTGAGTTGAAATAAACAAATTCCCGCCCTCATTCCCACGCTCTGCGTTAAGTAAGCGGTTACGTTCCTACGCAGAGTGTAGGAACGAGAAGGTCTCTTCAACTCAAGCAGGCCACCATGAATTTTTGCGGGATCCCCCAAAATGCAAATATTCGGGACTTTTTTCGGCACCCTTCAAAAAAGCCAAAAAGTAGTTAACAGTTTCTCTTCAAAAATCAGGGTATAGCCTGTTTTTTATCTCACGCAAAGCCGCAAAGCCGCTAAGGGCTTCTATTCTTTGCGCCTTTGCAAGAGATTATTTATTAGTGTTAACTGGTTTTTGAAGGATGCCGAAATTCGGGACTTGGATAAGGTAGAATCTTAGGGCAGAAAGCAACGAATGGAGTACAAAAGATACCGAGTAAAAACCTCTTTAAATTACAATCTGCTTGTACATTGAGACTTTGGAGGAATTAATGCCTCAACGAGTACTTGATAGAATACGCAATGCAATAAGAAGTGGTAATTATGATATGACCTATCATGCTGTTGAAGAAATGGCAGAAGACTTTCTTGGGATTTTTGATGTTGAAGCTGCTATTTCGAACGGTCAGATTACGAAAGTCGAAAGAAACGATCCTCGTGGCACCAAGTATACCATAGAAGGTGTAGGAATTGACCAATTTACACCAGTAGGGGTAGTAGGTAGGTTTAAGGAATCAGGGATCTTTCTAATCATAACTGTTTATGAGATTACTGAAGAGGAGGTGTAAGAAAATGTATGGTTATAGATGTGAGCACTGCCGGGGTACTGTTAAAGAACAAATAGTAGAAAGAGAAGCCTTTAAACACAAAACTGGTTTTGTTATTCTTGAGGAAGTTCCTATTGGTATATGTGATGTCTGTGGTTACAGATATTACCATTCAACAGTACTACGAGGAGTTGAAGAGATTGCAACTGGCAAGAAAACTCCTGAGAAAATTGAGGCTATACCAGTTGCTCATTTGGCCTAACATAGAGGAGAAATCTGAGCTTAATCAGGGTCAGCCTCGGAAAGCTAAACCAGAAGATAGTTTATATAACTTATTATTTTTAACTAAGGAGGGATGGTATCCTCTTCAAAAGTCATGGTAGAATGATTAGGGGTCAGGAGTCAGGGAACAGGGGTCAGGAGTCAGGGAACAGGGATCAGGAGTCAGGGAACAGGGATCAGGAGTCAGGGGTCAGGGACAAAAGAAGACTGTGCCTACTAATCTCTGATTCCTGACCCCTGACTCCTGATCCCTGCCTTGGCTCTTACCATATTTGGGAGGTGAATTAAATGGGTTTAACAAATGTTACAGTAACTGTTACAAATTTAACAAAGTCAAAACCAGGATACGAAGAATTGTTTTTGGTTGATACAGGAGCTATTCATTGCCTGGCACCAGCAAATGAACTTGAAAAAGCAGGTATAGAAGTCGAAGGAAGGGATACCTATGAGTTAACGAATGGAGAACCCCTTGAATGTAATTATGGTTTTGCGCGGGTGTCTTTTATGGGATCGGAAACTGTGTCACAAATTATTTTTGGACCTGAAAATGTTGAGCCGATTCTTGGGGTTGTCGCCTTGGAAAATGTAGGTATTGTTGTTGACCCAAAGACAAGGTCATTAAAAAGAATGCCGGCAATATCATTGAAATACAATAGCCTTCATAAAAGCTAAAGGTAGTGACGCTATCCACACTCAGGAGTTAATCCTTTAGGATTTCATTATGAAAGGCTAAAGCCTAAAATCCGAGATATAGCTTGCTTTAGCTTTCGTGTGCCTCATTGTTGAAATAAAGCAATCTCGGCATCGGGACGACGAGTCCGACAGCCAAGCTCGATGTGGATTCCGATACAATCCGCTTAAGAAGCCCCAGGACCCCTGCCAGTGCTTCTGCTCCGGGAAATGCCGGAGATATTTGCTCCCGATGCTGATTATGTTTATATATGCGTTGTGACTAATAATGGAAGAGAGCGGTGTTGAACACCTGGCAAAGCAAGTAGGTGGTAGGGGTCGGATTCATCCGACCCGATGAGGGCGGGCTTGATAAATCAAGCCCCTACGGTTGGAAATTACCCACTTCCACCCCATAAGTGCAAGTGAATTGACAAAACCAGAAAGGCAAAGGAGGTAAATCTTGAAAGATTATTATCTTGACTTATCAAAGATTTGCTTTGGTGTAGGTTTCTATGGGTGTGTCGCAAGATTAGAGAATCCGATCATGACAGTGATTATAGCAATTTTAAGCTTGGTTATGGTTATAATGTTTGCTTTAATAGGCTATCAGTATGAAAAGGAGGACTAAGATGGGAGCTATAATATTATTAGTTGGAATGATAATTTTTGGTATCTGGCTTAATTTCTACATAAAAAAGCATCCTTCTCGTACAAAATAGAGGAAACTTAAGAGGAGGAACAAAGGGGTCAGTTCTTGAAATGTATAGCTCTTAAGATAAATATTTTGGGGTAAGCGAATTCAAGATAGGCTAT
>JASEGY010000042.1:0-9256 GCA_030019105.1 bacterium
CCCTGGTGGGAGCGGCCAGAAAGTGATATTTTACCCCTTCCAACTCGGCCTCGTGGACCTCGTAATCATTAGCCGGCATTTCCTGCCTGCTGCGGCGGTAAACAAGGACAACCTCCTCCGCCCCCAGCCTGAGGGCGCTTCGAGCCGCATCAATAGCCGTATTACCACCACCTATGATCGCTACCCGTCCGAAAACACGCGCATCTTTCCCCAGACCAATGTCTCGCAGGAATTTCACACCCGAAAGCACTCCTGCTGCCTCTTCTCCTTCTACTCCCAGGGTGTAACTCCCCTGGGCCCCAATACCAAGAAAAGCGGCCTTAAAGCCTTGATCAAATAGAGATTCTAAGTCAAAATCTTCACCCAGCCGTTGTCCTGTCTTGATCTCGACCCCTAAATCGGTAATGGCCTGGATTTCTTTATCTAAAACGGCCTTAGGCAGCCGATATTCCGGAATGCCATACCTTAACATCCCGCCTGGTTTGGGAATGGCCTCAAAGATGGTGCAGGCATGTCCTTTCAGGGAAAGATAATAGGCCGCCGAGAGGGAAGCCGGCCCGGACCCGATTAAGGCCACCCGGTGACCGGATTGCGGATTGCGGATTGCGGATTGCGAACTTGGAGAAGAAGGAGACGCTGGTTGGTAAGAAGTCTCAGAGGCCAAATCGTAGTCGGCCGCGAATCGCTTCAGGAAATTAATGGCGACAGGTTCGTCAACTAAGTTTCTGCGACAGGCATCTTCACAGAATTGAACACATACCCGGCCGCAGATAGAAGGCAGGGGATTGTTCTCTTTTATTACCCTGACCGCCTCCCGGTATTGACCTTCCCTGATAAGGGCGACATATTCCTTGACCCTTATACCGGCCGGGCAGGCGATCTGACACGGCGCCAGACAATCACCATAATGGTCGGATAGGAGAAGCTCCAGGCACAGCTTTCTGGCCCGCTGAACCGCTTCGGTGTTGGTTCTGACGATCATCCCTTCCGTAATTTTAAAGGATAGTTTTATCCCCTTGGGCAGTTACTTCTTTTCCATCCATAATAAGTTTCACCTTTGACATTTTCCTCTCCTATTCACTCTTTAAATTCAGGATAATTAACCCGCCATAATCTTGGGCCTAAGCGCTCGATTTCACCACTGGCCAGCTTTCTCTTCATCCGGGCATGATCAAGCCGGAGCAGCAATCTGTGTTTCCCAGGATCCCGTGGTCTTCCCCTGGCCACCCGATGAGAGAAGGTTGATCGTACCTTTGCCAATCGCTGGGCGTATTCTATTCTCTTTTCCTTTCGGTACTGGTCAAAATCAACGGCCAATTTCTTCAGCCTCCTCTTTGATCTCTAACAACTCTTTAAGGGTGGCCTCTTGTCGCGCCTTCTTCTTAAGGTAATCCCAGTCAATTTCAGATTTATGTAAACTGATAAGATTCACCACCCAGCGGCGATCGTCTTCCCAATGCCAGTGCACATATCCATTTAGTCTGTCAATAATAAGGTCTTCCAGGCCGATAATGTAGCAGCTCATATCTTCAATCTCTACTTTAGTCAAGGGGGCATCTTCGCCTTCAAGTGCTCCGGCGGGTGATTCAATCACTATATCCAGATCTTCTCTGGACCAATAGCGCCCTTCCTTTTTAAGCCCCAGGTTATCCATCACTTCCGTCAGGATTTGATGATTTGAGACCGCAATATCAAGATCAAAGGTGGCGTAACCACCAAAGGTGTAATATTCGACCGCTCCTCCCCCAATAAGGATAGGTTGAATTTTATAAGGATGCAAGGCTGCTGTAATGACAGCCAGTATCCAAAGCCTCTTCTTTAAGGGGTCTTCAATAGAGGCTGCCTTATTTAGTCTTCCCTGTAATTCCAGAATATCTGACATTAGCTATTTTAGCCCCAAACTTACTTTCAATATGCCGGGTAAGCGCAACCTCTCCCGCGTGACCAGAAACCAGGTTTCTTTAAGAAACCTGGTTTCTATCGGGCATATCCTTCATTCAACTCTGATCGCCTCGAACTTGCACTTAGCCAGACACTGGCCGCATTTGGTGCAAAGAGCCTGGTCAATAGTGTAAGGCTCTTTCTTCTTACCTTTAGCCGCATCAACCGGACAGACCTTGGCACAAAGGCCGCAGCCGGTGCAAAGTTCCTCGATAACAGTAAAGGTGAGCAGCGGGCGGCAGGACTTGGCCGGACAGCGTTTATCAATAATATGGGCCTCGTATTCGTCTCTGAAGTATCTAAGGGTAGTCAAGACCGGATTAGGGGCTGTTTGCCCTAACCCGCAAAGGGATGTTGTCTTAATAGATTCCGAAAGCTCTTCCAGCAACCCGATGTCTTCCATCCGCCCCTTGCCTTCGCATATCCTCTCCAGGACTTCCAGCATGCGCTTTGTCCCTATTCGGCAGAAGGTGCATTTGCCGCAGGATTCAGCCTGGGTAAAGTTTAAAAAGAAGCGGGCGATATCCACCATGCAGGTGGTTTCATCCATGACAACCATCCCGCCGGAGCCCATAATGGCCCCGGTCGCGGTAATGGCATCATAATCAATAGGGGTGTCAAGCAGGTGGGCCGGGATACATCCCCCGGAAGGACCACCCATTTGCACGGCCTTGAACTCCCGATCCTCTTTAATCCCTCCCCCGATGTCAAAGATTACCTCCCGGAGGCTTAATCCCATAGGGACCTCAACCAATCCGCCCCGCTTTATCTTTCCGGCTAGGGCAAAGACCTTACTGCCTTTGCTTTTTTCTGTTCCCAGAGAAGCAAAGGCCTTAGCCCCATTAAGTATGATCCAGGGGATATTGGCCAGGGTTTCCACATTGTTGATATTGGTCGGCTTGCCCCAGAGGCCGGAGACAGCCGGGAACGGGGGCCTGATGCGGGGCATCCCCCGTTTGCCTTCAATGGAGGCAATTAGGGCGGTTTCTTCTCCACAAACAAAGGCCCCAGCGCCTTCCTTGATCTTGAGATCAAAACTAAAATTACTCCCCAGGATATCTTGTCCCAAAAAGCCGTGTTCTTTGGCCGCCCTAATAGCTATTTTTAATCTGGCCACGGCCAGGGGATATTCGGCCCGGACGTAGATATACCCGGCCTCAGCGCCAATAGTATATGCGCCGATAAGCATCCCTTCGAGCACTGAATGGGGGTCTCCCTCCAAGACCGACCGGTCCATAAAGGCCCCGGGGTCACCTTCATCAGCATTGCAGATAAAATATTTTGGCTTGGTATCAGACTGGGCTGCAAATCGCCACTTCAGGCCGGTTGGAAATCCGGCTCCACCTCTGCCTCGCAAACCTGAATCAAGTATCTCAGAAATAACCTGATCCGGGCTCATATCTTTCAGAACACGCTCCAGAGCCTGGTAACCGTCTTTGGCCTGGTATTCCTCGATAGATTCCGGGGAGATAAGGCCGCAATTTCTAAGCACAATCCGTTTCTGGTCTTTAAGGAAGGCGTCATCCTCTGTCACGACCCCTTCCGACAGGGATATCCATTCGGTAATCGGTTTTCCTTCGATGACGTGCTCATCCAATATTCGGTCTATCTTCTCCGGGGTAACCTCTTTATAAAGCGTCCGCCGGCCTTTTGGGTCAATAACATCAACCAGCACCTCGTTATAGCACATCCCGATACAACCGGTCTCTTCCAAGATAGCTGATAATTCACGCTGATCTATCCCTTCTTTCAGGGCGTCATAAACTCCCCGGCCACCGGAAGCGGCCCCGCAACTGCCCAGACCGACAACTACTCGCCATTTATCTTCCATTCATCTTCCCTCCTTCACCCGAAAGGCTAATATTTATCCAGCACCTTCTTTACCTTGTCCGAAGTCAGGCGTCCATAAGTCTCCTCATTGACCATCACCACCGGGGCCAGGCTGCAGCACCCCAGGCAGACCACACGCTCTGTGGTGAATTTCCCGTCTGCCGTTGTTTCGCCTTCTTCGACTTTAAGATGGTTACAAAGACTATCGCTGATCTCTTCTGCTCCACTCACATGACAGGCTGTCCCGTGACAGACCTTGACAATATTTTCACCTAAGGGGGCAAAGCGAAACTGGGTGTAAAAGGTAGCCACCCCATAAACATCACTCTCGTAAAGCCCTAACTCGCCGGCAACCCGGCTCATAACCGGCTTGGAAAGATAGCCATCTATGGCCTGAGCACGCTGAAGGACAGGGATAAGGCTGCCTTGCTCCTTTTTGTATTCGCTTAAAACCGTTTCCAAGTTCTGCTCTTTATGCAACATTCTTCCCTCCTTTATCTTCCCCACATACTGAGAAACTCGACGTTATTTTTCATCTCATCAGGAGATTTCTCAACAATCAGTCTCAGCAGTCGGCGCATCTGTTCGCCAAGACTATAACGTTGTTGACTTGCGACGATAATTCCCGCATGGCTTTTGCCACGGTTAACATAGTCAGCATGAATATGGCAAAAATCGGCAACATTGAAGGTGTATATGACACGCCCCTGGGTTGTAGCGTAATCGAGTTGTTCTTTATCCTTGTACCCTTTCATCCCCTTCTCTTCCGGTGTTGTAACATCTACTCCGCGTAATCGTAAAGCATTCACCAAGTCACTGCCCATCCAAGTCACTGCCCATTGAATCTTCGTCCATATAGAGGCGAATCCTGGTCATGCTGCAACCTCAAATTTAGCTTGTTGTAGATATTCTTGTTCCAGTTTCTCTGCTTCGGCTTCTTCGGCAGAAAGGTCTGCCTCAATCTTGTCTCGATTAACGTGATAATAGGTAAGAGCAGCATATACCTGGGCTAACGATAATCCAACCTGACGTGCGATTTCTTCCGGGCTGTGTCCGAGCTTATACCAGACAACGATTCGCCTGACTGACACGCCGGTATCTGCTAGGCGTGGTCGTCCTCCAACAATGCCCGGCGTCCGGACAATAAGCGTCCCTATGTTGGCTTCGGGGATCGTACTCATCGTTGTTACTCCTCTCTCCTTAATATTTGCCCGTATCTCTGCGAGTATATCCTCTGCCGGTCTCCCTTTAGCCTTGCCGCTTTTAATTTCCTTCACACGCCTTTCAATCTCTGTGTCCCAAGCTGTTTCAACTCCCCTGTCCATTACATCATCCAGGCTTATAATCAATTTATGCGCTAATTCGGCGCGTTCCTCGGAAGGCAGGTCAAGAGCTTTGTTCGCTACTTCTTGTAACAATAAAGACATGGCTTTTCTCCTTCTGTATAGATATAGCTCTTAAGATAAATATTTTGGGGTAAGCGAATTCAAGACAGGTTATGTAGCTTTCGGAGTTAATCCTTTAGGATTTCATTAGTTATGAAAGGCTAAAGCCTAAACTCCAAAGGATAACCAACCCCAAAATCTTTTTCATGAAGTCTATAGTTGGCTTAGAGCCTATCCCAAAACCTCTCCCGCGTGACCAGAAACTATGTTTCTTAAAGAAACCTGGTTTCTATCGCCTCGGTTTTGGGATAATAAACTTTTAGTCCGAAATCCGCAATCAGATCAATCCTCTCTTTATCATCTCCTCCGCGATCTGAACCGCATTCAAGGCCGCTCCTTTTCTCAGGTTGTCAGCCACAACCCAGAGGTTAAGCCCGTGGGCCACTGATTCATCCTTGCGGATGCGGCCAACAAAGGTTTCATCTTGACCAGCGGCGTCTATTGAAAGGGGATAGAGATTCCTGGACGGATCATCTATTACCTTAACTCCAGGGGCGTTGCTTAATATCTCTCTGGCTTGAGCAGGACTTAAAGGTTTATAGAATTCCACGTTCACTGACTCGGAATGGGAAAGGAAGACGGGCACCCGGGCCGTGGTAGCGGTAACAGCTATCGAATTATCTCCCATAATCTTTCTGGTTTCATTGACCATCTTCATTTCTTCTTTGGTATAGCCATTCTCAAGGAAGACATCTATGTGGGGAAGGATGTTAAAGGCAATCTGATGGGGATAGACCTCCTTAACTACTTTCTCGCCTTTAAGCACGGCCTCACTCTGTATTCGGAGCTCTTCCATTGCCTTCCACCCGGTGCCTGAGACCGCCTGGTAAGTAGAGACAACGACCCGTTTGATCCCGGCCGCATCATGGAGGGGCTTTAATACCACCACCATCTGAATAGTAGAGCAGTTGGGGTTGGCAATAATGCCCGGCCTGGCTTTGAGCGCCTCAGGATTAACCTCAGGGACAACCAGAGGGATGTCCGGCTCCATCCGAAAGGCGCTGGAATTATCAATCACCACGGCGCCGGCTTTAGCGGCTACAGGGGCAAATTCCTTGCTCACTCCCCCTCCGGCTGAGAAGAGGGCAATATCTATACCTTCAAAGGAGCCCTTTTTTAGTTCTGAGACGGTTATCTCTTCCCCCTTAAATTCTATTGACCGGCCGGCAGAACGTGAACTGGCCAGCGGCCGCAGCTCTTTGACCGGAAAGTCTCTTTGACTCAAGGTCTTGATCATTTCTGAGCCTACTGCTCCGGTGGCCCCAACAACGGCTACATTATATTGACGCATAATACACTCTCCTTTCTTGGTTGGTAATTGAGTGATTGCCTGGGGAAAACCAGACACCAAACTATTAACTACTTCAGCCCTTTCTCTTGAGCCAGCCGGATTCTGACCCGACCGGGTTCCACTATTGCCAGCTTGCCAGGCATCTGGGCTACGAGAGCTTCTTGTTGTAAAAAACCTTCCAGTAAGTTAAGGATGAAAGAAGCATTTGCCGTTCTATGAAGCTTGAGAACTACTATTCCTGCATACTCTTCAGGTGGATAGTTGCGAACATCTGAGAAATCGAAGTCACCCGTCACCAGACACAGACTTTTACTACGAGCATAAGCTGCAATCTGGTGATCTTTGGCTCAATGTCACGCACATCCACTACTTCGTGCTTGTAACGCTGAAGCAGATCATTCGTTAAACGAGGCAGATCCTCATCAACTATAAAGCGCATACAACTTGACCCTCTCTTGCCGTCACTGGCAGAGGATGAAATTCCTCGACTTCGACTAACTCAGTAGCATAGCTAAACGCAGCCCAAATATCTTCTTCAGTCACTTCGTATTCTCGCATAATCTCTTCCTTCGTCATACCGCCGGCAAACCCGCCGACAATACGCGTGATGGGGACCCGAGTTCCACGAATCACCGGCTTGCCATGTTGTATCTCCGGGTCTATGATAATTCGCTCATTCATTTATCTACACCTCTCTTTTCAATTAAGAATTAACAATTGTTAATTACTGTATCCGTCCCTCTTTGATGACAACCACCCGTTTGGCGATATTTACCGCCACTTCTCTTTTCTGGGTAGCTAAAAGGATTGTGGTCCCTGATTGATTAATTTCGTTAAAGAGATTAAGAATGTCTTCGGATAAAATCGGATCGAGGTTTTCCAGGGGTTCATCCGCCAGAAGTATCGGGGGGTTGGTAATAATTGCCCTGGCGATGGCCAATCTCTGTCTCTCTCCACTACAAAGGTCTTTAGCCGGGGAACTTCGTTTCTCCCAGAGGCTAACCCTGGATAAGGCCAAACCAAGCCGTTCTTTAATACTTTTCTTCGGCCACCCGGCGATCAAAAGGGGTAAGGAGAGATTTTCCTGAACAGTCCTATCCTCTAAAAGTTTAAGTCCCTGGCATATAACCCCGATGCGTTGACGCAACCGGGGGATTTCTTTAAGAGGCATTCGAACTATGTTTTTCTTTTCTACCAGAACCTGGCCAATATTAGGCAGACGAGAACGATTAATCAAAGAAAGCAAGGCTGTCTTACCTGCCCCGGATGGCCCCAGGAGAATGACAAATTCCCCCTTGCTTAATTGAAGGTTGATGTCACTTAAAACCTCAACCGGCCCGTATCTGAGGAAGACATGGTGAAATTGGATCATAATCCTCTACCGTGACCGTCTTTAACCGTGGTTCGTGTCCGTTTAGCGTGTTCGTAAAGAATTAAAGGAAAGAACGGGCACGGACAACGGACACGGATCACGATTAAGACCGGACACGAATCCCGGCTCAGAGTTTCTTCCTTCCCATCACTTCCAGAACAGCCCTGGCAATATCGGCATCACTCATGTTGAATTTTTCCAGCAACTTCCTGGGTGGCCCGGAAAGGCCAAATCTGTCAGGCATGCCTATTCTTTTCATAGGCACAGGCTTCTCTTCTACCAGGACCTCAGCCACGGCGCTGCCTAATCCACCAATAATGGTATGTTCTTCAGCGGTGACAATAGCCCCGGTCTCTTCGGCCGCTTTCAAGATAGCTTCCTTATCAATCGGCTTGATAGTGCTCATATTGATTACTCGTAGATTAATTCCTTGCTCTTGTAGTTTTTCGGCTGCGGAAAGGGCTTCAAAGACCATCAAACCTGCGGCAATACAGGTAGCATCACTGCCTTCCCTGATAGTATAAGATTTACCGATGCTGAATTTATAATCAGGAGGAGAAACCAGCGGGAATTTAGCTCTTCCCAATCTAATATACATCGGCCCATCATATTCGGCGGCGGTTAAAATAGCCTGTTCGGTTTCAAGCCCATCAGCCGGAACAATAACGGTCATATTAGGTAACATCCGCATAATGGAGATATCTTCCACTGCCTGATGGGAGGCCCCATCTTCTCCCACAGAAATCCCGGCATGACTTGGCACAATCTTAACATTCAGCCTGGGCCAGCAGACACAGTTTCTGATCTGTTCAAAACATCTGGCCGAGGCAAAAATAGCAAAAGAACTGGCAAAAGGGATCTTGCCGCAGGTAGCCAGGCCGGCTGCTGCGCCAATCATATTTGCCTCAGCAATACCCATGTTAAAAAATCTCTCCGGGAATTTGGCTGCAAAATTAGCTGTTCGGGTGGAAGAAGACACATCCGCATCCAGCACAACCACCTTTGGATTGATTTCTCCTAACTTCAATAACGCCTTACCATAAGCATCTCTGGTCGCTACCATTTCCGGCAATTTTCTTTTCCTCCTTTACCTGGTTAAATTTAAGAAATTGCTTACCAAAAGCCCTACTACCCCTAAAATAAGGGGTGCAAATAAACCTATCATCCATCGGAACTGTCGACTCATTTCTGTCCTCAAATCATTAATGCTTTTCTCCACCTTCTCAAACCTTTCATTTACCTTCTGAAACTGGCAGTTCCTATCTTGTTTGGCCTCTTCGAATCGACGATCCATATCTTGTTTAGCATCTTCGAACCGACTATTCATCTCTTCCCTATCCTGATTCCTATCCTGTTTGGCCTCTTCGAACCGACGAT
>JASEGY010000042.1:9354-14525 GCA_030019105.1 bacterium
AACCGACGATTCATCTCTTCCCTATCCTGATTCCTATCCTGTTTGGCCTCTTCGAACCGACGATTCATCTCTTCCCTATCCTGATTCCTATCCTGTTTGGCCTCTTCGAACCGATGATCTATCTCTTCTTTGAGCTCATCAATTCGATCGTTTAAACGGTCATCTCCGTTTTTTACTACACCCTCCAGCCTGGCTATTTCAGAAACAAAGCGTCTCTCCCTTTCATCCAGGAAACGATCGTAATAGAGAGGGATTCTAACTTCCGGTTTTGCTATCGCTTGCATGGCCATACCATATCTTCTCCTTTCTCAGGCTAACTCTGCCAGAGCTTTTTCTGCTTCCTCTTTGCTTGGAGCCACCCCGTGAAAACCAACCACCCCTTCCATAAAGGAAACGCCTTTCCCTTTAATGGTGTGAGCAATAATCATGGTCGGTTTTCCCTTAGTTTCCTTTGCTTCTTCAGCAGCCTTAATGATTTGCCCTATATTATGCCCATCTATTTCCAGGGTGTGCCAACCAAAGGCCTTCCATTTGTCAATTAAAGGTTCAATACCCATTATATCTTCTACCCGGCCGTCTATCTGAAGTTTATTGTAATCCAGGAAGGCACACAGATTATCAAGCCGATAATGGGCCGCGCTCATGGCTGCTTCCCAGTTCTGTCCTTCTTGAATCTCTCCGTCGCCAAGGACGACAAAGACCCGATAAGGGAGTTTGTCTATCTTCCCGGCTAAAGCCATTCCTACAGAAACCGAAAGCCCCATACCCAGGGAGCCGGTAGACATTTCCAGGCCAGGGGTCATGTTCATATCCGGATGCCCTTGTAATCGGGAGCCCATTTTTCTGATAGTCTTCAGTTCAGAAACAGGGAAATAACCGGACATAGCCAGACAGGCATAGACGGTAGGGACAGCATGTCCTTTAGAAAGAACAAATCTGTCTCTATCCGGCCATTTAGGCTCTTCCGGCCTGTGCCGCATAATGTTAAAATAGAGGGTGGTGACAATATCCGCACAGGACAGCGACCCGCCCGGATGTCCGGATCCCGCTTCAGCCAGCATGTTAATAATGTGCTGTCTAACCTCATTAGCGCGTTCTTCTAATTCAGAAATAGAAAGGGACATCAAAAACCTCCTTGATCAATTTCGGATTTTGGATTGCGGATTGCGGATGTAACCGTTCACGGAACGCTGAAATTAGAAATTAGAAATTAGAAATTGGAAATCGGGCCTTCATACTTTCTAATTTCGTAACCATTGACCACTAAGACACAAAGACACAAAGAAAGTCGGAAGTCAGAAGGCAGTAAGCAATAACCAGAAGGTAGCCATCCTATTCATTCAGCATTCTGCCATTGCCCTCTTCTTCCTGCTAACTGCCTTCTAATTTAGAAGTTATGGATTAATCTTTGTGTCTTAGTGTCTTAGTGTCTTGGTGGTGTGAACGGTTACCTAATTTCTAATTTCCAATTTCTAATTTCAAGCCGTGAACGGCTACGCGGCGTTTTAGTCTGATTGGTTTCCCCTAATGACCTTGTAATACATTGCCTCTCTGGGGGAGAGCCCTGCATCCTTGATCCTCTCTTTGACAGCCTCAACATTGACTACCGGGTATTTGGGAGCAGGTGGCCTCTGAGATTGGTAGATGTTTTCTCCCAGGATTAAAAGCATTAGAGTCAGGCTGCCCACAAATAATAAGAACGACAGCCACCTCTTTTCGGATTTCGGATTTCGGATTTTGGATTTCGGATTTATTTTTCGGCCTTGTTCATCGTTTCGGCCAATAGCGCTTGACCAAATTTGTTTCGATGTAGTTGCAGAGCTTGCTCTGCCGTAATGTCGAGCAAGCTTGACCACTACAAAATTGATCCAATGGCCCACACGATGAACAACGCCTATTTTTCTAATCCGAAATCTGCAATCCGCAATCCGCAATCCTATAATCCCCTTCGGACAAACTATTCGACATTCATTGCAGGCGATGCACTCAACGGGGTTGACCTTAACAGTTGCCCCTGTTTTTTCTATTGCCTGGACTTTACATTCTTCTACACAAAGACGGCAGGAACCGCAATCTCCCCTTGAGCCAAATCTGAAAAGACTCAGCCTGGAACATAGACCTAAAACTACCCCTACCGGACAGAGATATTTGCACCAGAATCTAAAATCAAACAAGGCGGCTATCAAGACAATTCCGAGCAGTATCCAATGAAACTTTCCCCCTGTTCGGGAAAAAAGAGTATTAAAGGGCTCTATGCCGGCTACATTGGCATTGTCTATCAGTAAAGCAGACATGAGCGCTGCCCACAAGAGAAAATATTTTGCCTGCCTTATTCCCTTACCCATCGCAGGAAGGGATTTTTTCCATTTGGAAATAAATTCTTGAATGGCTCCGAAGGGACAGAAAAAGCCGCAGTAAATACGTCCCCAAAGAAGGGTCGTTACTAAAATAAAACCAATAAGGAGATAAAAGAAAGGGTTGTATATCAGAAGGGGTAAATGATAGGTAATGATATTAACTATATTAACGGTAGATAGGGGGCTGTTTTTTATAAAGCCTAAAAAGATGAGCGCAAAGGCTAAGGCAAGATAACGAAGCCACTTTTTTGGGATGAGGAAACCGGTTAAGGCCACCAGAAAAAGGGCCGCCAGTCCCGCCAGGTTTATTATTATCCGTCCAGGCTGATATTTAGGGGCAGCGTGGGCCTTCGGCTTAAGCCCGAGCCGGTCTCCGGCTGCCTGGAGCACCCCCTTTTTAATAGAGCGGGCAATGGCTTCAGAGGTAATCGTCGCCCGGGTGATGCCATCTAAGTCATAACCTATCTCGAGGGGGTCATTGATTCCTTTCCCTTTAAACTGGTCTTTAAAAGAAGGCTCATATATCTCTTCTACATAAGAAGGGGTTTCAGTATGTTCCAGGATTTCGAGGCCGGTGATCTTTCCGGCCGGATCAAGGCCCAGCATAATCTTAATCGGTCCGGCATAACCCCTTTCTTCCGGAACAAGGTCAGTGGTTGTAAAGCAAATCCCGACTAATTGTCTCTTGCCGGCAGGGTCTATCCGGTAGGCCTCGTATAAAGGGAACCGGCCTTTCTTATCCGAAAAGCTAATCCCTTCTCCGGGCATTACCACTGAGAGGGCCTTCTTTTCCCGGGCGAGATCAGCTTCCTCCCCTTGAGGCTTTAGCCGTTGGAGATAGTTAAACCCCAAAGCAGCAACCAGACTGATTAAGGCCACAAACTTCAATATTTTCAATTAACAATTTTTAATTATCAATTATCGTAATTACTCAGTCGTACAAAAAGAGGAACACAGATTTCACAGATTTTTTCTTAAGCTACAAATCTCTTCCATTTCAAAAAAGCTTCTCCAACATTGCTACTCCGATTATTGCATAGGGGAGTTTATCTCTTTCCATATTTAAGAATAATCTGTGCAATCCGGATAATCTGTGTAATCTGTGTTCCCTAAGAGGGCTGAGTAGTATAGTGTTTAAGAAAAAGATTTTCGGGTTGGTTATCCTTTGGAGTTTAGGCTTTAGCCTTTCATAACTAATGAAATCCTAAAGGATTAACTCCGAAAGCTATATAACTTGTCTTGAATTCGCTTACCCCAAAATATTTATCTTAAGAGCTATAGTTACCAATTGTTAATTGATAATTGATAATTATTCTATGGTCTTACGGCCAGGAACATAGTGCGGCCTTCCCTTTTGATCAGAAGCATTGCCCATGGCGAATCAATATCTTTGACTATTTTCTGGAATTGAGAAAGGGAATCGATCGGGATATTATTTATTTCTCTGATTACATCTCCCTGTTTAAGCCCGAATATATATGCCGGGCCTTCGGGATCCACTTCTGAAACCAGAAGTCCTCTTTCCGCCGGAGGCAGATTAAACTGTTTCGCTAAGGCCGGAGTCAGTATGTGAAGAGTTAACCCTAACCAGGTTCCTGCTTTATCCTTCTTTGACTCAGAAGGCATCTCAGCCAGGATAAGGGGAATAGTCAGTTTTTGCCCCTTGCGAAAAAGGGAAAGAACAACACGCTGGCCAACTCTGCTCTGCATGACCTTTCGTTGCAACTCTTCCACTGAAGAGATAGGGTTTCCATCCACCGACAGGAGGACATCTCCTCGTCTTATCCCGGCCTTTTCCGCTTCACTCCCTTGAGTCAGATCAGCTACCATGACCCCTTTCTCTCCGGAGGGAAGCTGCAGATACCGGGCTAAACTGGATGTAATATCCTGAAGATAGAGACCGGTCATCCAGGCCCAGACAACCTTGCCATATTTCTTTAAATCGCTAACTACCTTGGCCGCTACATTAATTGGTATGGCAAAGCCGATTCCCTCTGCCTGAACATCAATGGCCGTATTGACTCCAATCACTTCCCCCCTGATATTGACCAATGGCCCTCCTGAATTGCCAGGATTAATAGAGGCATCAGTTTGGATAAAATCTGCCAGAGGAGCAATCCCAATAGACCTGCCTTTCCCACTTATCACTCCTACGGTAACCGTATGATCCAGTCCGAAGGGATTCCCAATAGCTATTGCCCAACTGCCGACCTTGACCTTGTTGGAGTTGCCTATCTTGACCGTAGGGAAATCACCTTTTCCTTCTACCTTAAGCAGGGCTAAATCTGTCTTTGGATCAGTCCCCACCACCCGAGCAAGAAGTTTTTGCCCGTCAAAAAAAGTTACTGTGGCTTCAGTTGCCCCTTTCACTAAATGGTGATTAGTAATAATATATCCTTCAGGCTCTATCATAAAACCGGAACCTAAAACAGATAATTCTTCCGATATTTGCTCCATGAAATGGTCGGAGAACCCATCCAGCGGAGTGAGAGAATCTCCAGCTTTACCAAAACTGATATTAACCACGGCTGGTTTGAGTGCTTCAGCTACTTGTTCAAAGGCATTCTCCAGAGAAAGAAGTGTAGCAGAAGGGGTTACTCCGGCGGGTTTAAAAAAGATATACCCCCTGCCTTCAGTCAAGCGGGTTAATGACTCGGGTGGGGAAGAGAAGATAAGTCCCACTGTTCCGAGCACGAGCCCGATAAGAAGACTATAAGCTATGATCTTTGTTCGCATAATGAGACCCTCTGAGGTAACTACAGACCTCGTGTTTTGCCCTCACCAAATCGACAATAAGTCTTTTGGCCACAGAAA
>JASEGY010000430.1 GCA_030019105.1 bacterium
TTTGCGCCTTTGCGAGAGACAATTGCACAGATCAAATTTTGATGCGATTGCCCTGCTACCTAAAATAAATACTTGACTTTAGACGTAAGTTTATGATATTATGCCAACTGGAGGATAACATGAAAATTATTATTGTTGGCGGAGGAACAATGGGGCTTTATCTGACCCAGCAGCTCCTCCAGGAAAGCCACGAAATAACTGTTATTGAAAATAACGAGAAAGTTTTCGAGACAATTAAGGAGACGATGGATGTTCTGGCAGTACATGGCGATGGGAGTGACCCGGTGGTTTTAGAACCGGTTATAGAAGAAGATACGGATTTTATTCTTCCGGTGACTGATTCGGACAAGACCAATATCTTAAGCAGCCTTATTGCCCATCGCTTTGGAGTCAAAAGGGCTATTATCCGGATCAATGACGATGATAATCTTATGAATCCACTTATTTCAGAAGAGGGGTGGATCAAGATCATAAATCCTGATTTGATAGTAGCCGGAGAGATTATGCGGCTTATTACTACGCCTGTCGCTGAGGAGATAGAGCTTTTTGCCGGCGGCCGGGTAGAGATGCTTAAATTAACGGTAGGAGATGATACCCCATTGGCTAACAAACCCCTGAATGAGGTTGAGATCACTTCATCCTGGATATTCATCGGTCACCTTGATGAAGAGAGGGGGTTTGATATTCCTCACGGAGAAACCATCTTCAGGCCGGGAGATAGGATTATAGCCATCGGGAATAAAAAGGACCGGGCGGAAATAGAACGGGTATTGGGGTTGCATTCCGAGAAAGTGGAGCGGGTAATTATCCTCGGTGGTGGTAAAATCGGGAGCTATATCGCGGAACACCTTCAGGGGAAGGGGATAAACGTGAGGCTTATTGAGCTTAATCCGTTTCGGGCTGAAAGATTGGCCAATGAGCTCGACGGCGTGCTTGTTTTTCAGGGCGACGGAACATCTGAAGCGCTCTTAGAAGAGGTTGGCGTGGAAGGGGTGGATTATTTTGTTGCTTTGACTAAAGAAGATGAAGTCAACATCCTGACTGCTTTGTTGGCCAAGGATATGGGTGCTCTTCGGACGGTTATTCTTTCTCGCAAATCGCAATACTCCCCTATCATCGAAAAGGTAGGGATTGGTCTCACCATTAGCCCCAGGCTGTGTGCTGCCGGCGAGATTATCCGTTTCCTTCACCAGAAGGATATAATGACTATTTCCTATCTGGAGGGGGGCAAGGGAGTGGTTTTGGAATTGGTCGTGCCCAAAGAGGCCAAGGTAGAAGGAAAGACTTTAAAGGATATTAAACTTCCGAGGGGAACCCTGGTCGGGGCCATTGTTCGAGGAGAGACGTTGATTATTCCCCGGGGAGTAAATCGACTTCTGGCCGGCGACAGGCTGGTTTTATTTTCTATCCCAAAGTTAGTAAAGAAGTTAGAGCAAATCTTCTGTAGTAAATAATAAGTTTCGAAACTTGTAGCCGTTCACGGCTTGAAATTGGAAATTAGAAATTGGGCATTCAGACTTCATCTCTTTCCCTAATTTCCAATTTCCAATTTCCAATTTCAGCGTTCCGTGAACGCTTACCGAAACTCACACCTATGCATATCAAAACGGTTCTTTTGTCCCTTGGGGGATTATTAAAGCTGCTTAGTCTGGTGATGCTTCTGCCGGTTGGAATAGCCTTTCTCTATCATGAAGATGATTGGAAGGTATTTTTAATCTCGGCTATTGTTGTCTTTCTCAGCGGGATTTTCTTTTCGTGGATATACGGGGAAGAACAGGAGGTTAAGCTCAAAGTCCGGGAGGGATTTGCCCTGGTTACTTTTTCCTGGTTAGCTACCGTAGGCTTTGGTGCCTTACCCTATTGGCTGGGTGGCACCTTTACCAATTTTATTGATGCCCTCTTTGAGTCCACTTCTGGTTTTACCACTACCGGGGCGAGTGTTTTAATAGACATCGAGGCCCAATCTAAGGCTATTCTTTTCTGGCGGAGTTTTACTCACTGGTTAGGGGGGATGGGGATTATTGTCCTGGCAGTAGCTATTCTACCCCAACTTTCGGTTGGTGGAATGCAAATGATGAAGGCCGAGGCCCCCGGACATTTAGCCGAACGTTTAAGACCCAGGATCGCCGCTATGGCTAAGCGATTATGGGGTATATACTTGCTCCTATCTACAGTCCAGGTGGCAGCCCTCTATTTAGCTGGTATGCCCCTCTATGACTCCTTCTGTCATATGTTTGGCACGATGGGAACCGGTGGATTTTCTACCAAAACAGACAGTATCGCCGCCTATCACAGTCCAACGATCGAATTCATCATTATCATCTTCATGTTCCTGGCCGCAACGAATTTCGCCCTTCATTATCGAATAGCTACCGGCCAATTTAACCAGGTTTTTAAAAACGGGGAATTTCGCTTTTACCTTATAGTGATGGCAGCAGCCTCTTTGGTGGTCACTTTTACCCTCTGGCCAAAGGTCTATTCCTTGGGTGAGGCAATTCGCTACGCCCTCTTTCAGGTGGTCTCTCTTGGAACTACTACCGGATTTATGACCGCGGACTTTGACACCTGGCCACCTTTAGCTAAAGGGATATTATTCCTTTTGTTGTTTACTGGCGGGTGTGCCGGTTCAACGAGTGGGGCGATAAAACAGGTCCGGATTATCATTCTGTTGAAGAAGGCCTATCAGTCCCTCAGACAGATGCTTCATCCTCAAGCCGTAATCCCTCTCCGATTGGGAGACAAGGTTATTCCTCCCGATGTAATTAGTGGGATAACCAACTTTTTTCTTCTCTATCTTTTCCTCTTTGTTGCCTTTACTTTGATTTTACTTGGCCTGGGACTTGACCTGGTGAGTGCCGCTTCAGCTATTGCTGCTACTATGGGTGGCGTTGGCCCAGGATTGGGACTGGTCGGCCCCGCCGAAAATTATGCCTTTCTGCCGGACATAGGCAAGATTGTCCTGGTGCTGAGTATGATCCTGGGCCGGCTGGAAATCTTCACCGTGCTGGTTCTCTTCTTACCCTCTGCGTGGCGGAAGTAGGAAGTAGGAAGTAGGAAGTAGGAAGTAGGAAGTGGGAAGGAAGGAAGTAAGTAGCAGGTAGCAGTAAGTTGGGTTGAGCAAAGCGAAACTCAACCTGCCCAACTGGTCGAAACGATGATCATGGCTACTACACGTCGGCGGAAGTTCTTCCCCAGTTTTAGAAACCAGGTTTTTTGAAAAAACCTGGTT
>JASEGY010000431.1 GCA_030019105.1 bacterium
TGCACTCCGCTTCAAAAGTGTAAAGCTGTTATTTGGGCGATTTGAAACGATGCCGCTTTGAGTCTCTTGAAGATTTAAACAAGCAGGGCTTTGAGTGGACAACCGTGAGAATGGCCAACAGGGCAGTAAGTAAAACAGGTTTGATCCCGGCTAAGGCCTTTGAGTATGAGCAGTCTCATCTTATTAAATTGCCGCCTTTTCTTCAACCGCCATATCTTACTCATCAAAGGAGCACGGATCAGTATGGCTATGCCTCATTCGACGGCAACTTTTATTGGGTGCCGGGCACAAAGCGGTATGAAGTAACCATTTTCCAATACAGCAGTTGCCTCAAGATTTATCATAACAGAAAATTGCTGACTCAATATCAGCTGCCGCCTGATGGAGTTAAAAATGAGGTCTTTTATCCGGAGGGACTTCCCAAACCTGAATATAAACCAAAAGATCGCAAAAAGCCTACCCAGGCCGAAGAGAAAAAACTCAGGGCGGTCTCAGGGGAAGTAAATGCTTATCTGAATTTTGCCCTCAACCCAAAAGGTCAACAAAAACATAGATTTATCCGGGAGCTCTTTGGGTTGTATCAAAAAACCAGCCGGCCAATATTTCTAAAAACCATAGAACGGGCCTTAAAGTACCGCATTACTGACATGAAGACCATTGAACGTATTGCCTTGCTGCAACTTGGTGATAGCGCTTATGAAATGGGTGCAGATACTCTCAGCTACAATCCCTTTTACCGCCACCTTTTGCCCATAACATCAATTAATCCCATATGTTGGGAGTGGTGCAGGCACACTGGATTTGAGAAAGAAATTTACCCCTTTTTGTTGGGCCTGTTTGCTTGTTTTATCATGGACGAATGAGATAAAATCGTTCCAATCGTCATTTACCTCTATACAGCGAAGTTGAAGCAGGGCTTCTGCTCGTTCTTTGATCCATCTCATTCCGCCGTTGTCAAATCTCTTGGCGATAACATAATTCACCGCTCCCTCGACAGCTCCTGACGAAATCTCCAAGTCCTGATCTCGCAGGGATTTGTAGTCCATTTTGTCACGGCGCTTATCAAGATAATTTTTTGCTTTTTCTAAGCGTTCCCTGCGGTTCTTCATACCTGGACCGCTGTTGGGGAGTACGCCAAGTAGTCTCTCAATCTCCTCTATAATCTCTGAAACACGACCATCATAAAGGACTTCTTTCTGAGCATCGACCCACTCAACCAGTTCGTCGCTGCCCTCTTTATAAAGACACATCCCGGCATCCCAAAGATATTCCGTAACATGGAAAACATCTATGGTGTGGAGGGCCTTAGAAAAAAAATCTCCTATATAGCGATCCAGATCGTTGTCACCATCAGTAATGATCTGAACTAACTTACCGCTTTGCTCCGTAAAGCCACGCTTGTCTGCTTCACGACGAGCTATGGCTACAGCATGGCGTTTTGGAGCGTAGGAGGCATAGACCTTCTTGTTGACAGGTCCTTCTAAGCTACCATCCTCACTCCGCTTAAGGGTATACATGACCACTATTGTGGCCATTTTGCCATTCTTGGATTTATCACCCTTCTTGCGCCGTTTCTTGGAGCCCAGACGTTTACGTTTAGTTCTGCCTCTATGCCGCGCTGAACCACTATGAGGATTGTCAACTCTCTTTCCTCTTCGCTTTGCCAACTCCTCATCCGTAGCTGTGGGACTGGCCTTACTATCTATCTGGATAATAAGGACATCTCCATCACCATCCGGCTTCGGAGCAGACTCGAACCACTCTGCCGTATGTCTGCCCAATCCCAAGACCATCTCTTCAATAGTCTTTTGAGAGGGAGAGCATTGAAGAAACATGCTCAATATTAAGACAGTTTGGGCATAACTCACTTTTGTGGCAATCCTGACGGCATAACTTCGCACCAACATGCTAAAGCCGTCCAGGGGTAACCCCAGTTCGATATCGAGTGGATAATACCCACCGATAGATGTTGTGCTATACAAGTATGTGCGCCAATAGCACAACTTACCAAATACTGTACTTAAAATACGAGTCCTGTAGTATTGAGGCTTATAACCGGCCTGAATAACTGGATGCGTATTGTTCCAATCTTCGTCGCGCATACATAAGAACAATAAAACAAACAGCTTTCCCAATCCAAAGATTTTGGAGATCAGCTGCTGCTCAAAGTCCATAAAAGTCATTGTCTTACATATTAATGTCCAAGCGATGAGATCATTGGATTGGGTAGCGATTTTCTCCTTAATCTGCTTGACAGATGAAGGAGATATAATATCTTTGGGGATATCCTCTACAGTTTGTGTGATAGGTCCGAGTGTTATAATGGGAGCTCCTTTCCACTGATTTATTAATAGTAAATTTATTCCTACTATTACTATTTAAATCGGCAGAAATGGCTCTATTTTTAAGTTTTTTATATTACAGTAGGCTGCGAATTACCGAACGCTCTCAAATCCCTGTAACTCAATATTGTCCTTAACCTTTCCAGGCAAGCCTCCATGGATTCTCAGGAGCTGAGAGTATCTGCACCCTATTAATAGGCCAGATGAAGTTAATGGGCCTACCCCAGGTGCTTGATAATCATATACCAAGGCACTGGAAGCAGAGGGAATTAAGTTGGGGTTGGACAGCAGTCCTATGGTTAACCTATATTTTAAGTGAAGGAGATCATCGTAAGGTATCGGTGCAAGAATATATTAAAGGAATGAAAAATACCTTGAGAAAGCTGACCGGGCAAGAGATAGATGAGTTTGATTTCACTGATGACAGATTGGGAAATGTGCTGAAATATTTAAGCCAGGAAGAATATTGGCACTCAATAGAAAATGAACTCAATGAAAGGACAATCAGGGTTTATGATATACCGACAGATGTGGCCAGATGTGACTCCACGACAGTGTCAGGGTATCACCAGGAAGGAGAAGGGACTCTATTCCAATTTGGTCATAGCAAAGATGACCCCACCCTCCCCCAGATTAAGATAATGATCGGCACCCTGGATCCATTAGGGATGCCTTTGGCCACTGATGTTGTCTCTGGCGAGAGGGCAGACGATGGGCTATATGTTCCTATAATAGAGCGTATCCATAAGGCCCTTGAAAAAGAGGGAATGCTTTATGTCGGAGACTGTAAGATGAGTGCCTTAGATACCCGGCTCCATATCAGATGGTTAAAGAGTCACTATCTATGTCCTTTACCCTTGACCGGTAACACAGCAGAAGAGATGC
>JASEGY010000432.1 GCA_030019105.1 bacterium
ATGTAAGCAGTTGATTCCGCAAAATCCGCGTGTCGGAGAATGACCTGGCTGTCAGCACTATTCCATTCTCTGGTCCAGCCGCCAGGATCAGGATTAGAGGTAAATGCGAGACTGGCTGTATTCATCGCTTCCGAGAAGGTGATGATGAGGTTCTGATTACGGCTTACCCCGGTTGCCCCATTCACCGGAATAGTAGATACAATAGTGGGGGCCGTCCCTACGGTGGTGAAATTAATAGAGTAGGGCAAGGTGGCTAAGGGAAGACCGGACAGATCCTTACCGGCGGTAATAGTAAAGATGTAAGCAGTTGATTCCGCAAAATCCGCGTGTCGGAGAATGACCTGGCTGTCAGCACTATTCCATTCTCTGGTCCAGCCGCCGGGGTTAGGAGCAGAGGTAAATTGGAGGCTGCCTGTATCCATCGCTTCAGAGAAGGTGATGATGAGGTTCTGATTACGGCTTACCCCGGTTGCCCCATTCACCGGAATAGTAGATACAATGGTCGGGGCTGCCTGTCCGGTAGTAAAGGTGATCGGATAGGGCAAGGGCAACAGCGGCTGGTTATCGCTATCTTTGATGGCTAATATCCGGAAGGTATAGGTGGTATTTTCCTCAAAAGGAACATCGAGGTGGCTAAGTGTTACCTGGTCGGTATCACTTGTTTCCCAGATAGTTAACGAAAATGGATTAGTAGGGGAACATTCATACTGGAATGTAGGATGCGACATTAGCTCGGAGAATACGATGATAATAGGCTGATCTATGGGCACTCCGGTCGCGCCGGTGTCAGGGATAGTCATAATCACAAACGGACTTGAACTGGTAGTAAATGACCAGGGATTAAGAGCCGGATTAGCAAGCAGACCTTGACCGGCCAGGTCCTGACCGGTGATACGGAGGGTATAGTTCCTTCCTTGCTCAAAGAAACTATGGGAATAAGTAACCCGGGTGCCGGTTCCATTCCATTCTTCTGTCCAGCCCCCCGGGTCATGGCCGGCAACCACATTGAGATCAACAGTAGTAGTATCCATGGGCTCAGAGAAGGTAACCACCACCGGTTGATTTAATAGGACATCCGGCGCGCCAGGCAGCGGGGCGACACTAATAAGATAGGGCGAGGGATTAATAGTCGTGAAACCAAAGGTATAGACAGGGCTCATCGGAATCCCGGATTGATCATTCCCTTCCACCTTTATGAAATAAGTGGTATCTTCATTAAATCCCGAATGGTTGTAAGTGGCCTCAGTTTCGCTTGCGTTCCAGCTTTTCGTTAGAGACAGAGCAGGGGTAATGGTTATATTTACGGTGGAGGTATTCATAGGTTCGCTGAAGGTAACGATGATGGGCTGATTAAGGGCAACTGTATTAGCCCCATCTTGAGGATTTGTGGCCACAACCTCAGGCGGGACAGCTTTGGTCCGGAAATTCCAGGGATTAGCTGCAGGCCCGGCGGCCAGGCTATGACCATCCAGGTCTTGGCCGGCTGTGATCCGGAAGGTATATCCCTGACTTTCAGCAAAGTCAGTGGGGTGAGAGAACGTGGCCTGTGAATCGGTGGCATTCCATCCTACTGTCCAGTTGCCCGGATTCGGGTCAGGGGTAATCTGATATTGAACCGTATCTCTATTCATTCGCTCAGAAAAGGTGACCACGACGGGTTTATTCCAGGCGACATCGAGTTCTCCATTAAAGGGGCTGGTAAAAGTGATTTGAGGGTAAATGGTAATAGTCGTAAATGACCACGGATTAGGAACAAGGGGCGGGTCCAGCGGCTGCCCGTTTGCACCTGTTCCGCCGGTAATTTGAAATCCATAGACAGTGGATTCCTGGAAGGGATTACTGTGGGAGAAGGTAGCCTGGGTCTTGTCCCCGTTCCAGGTAGGTACAGACGACCAACCGTAAGGCGCGGTATCAGCCCAGGTTACCGTAGCCATTGGCCTGGAAAAGGTAACAATAATAGGCTGACGAAGACCTACACCAGTCGCTCCATTGGCTGGAGAGGTCGCCACAATCCGGAGCGGTGTTAAAGTAGTAAACTGCCACGAATTAGCCCCATCTAAAGGATAACCATAGTCATCCTTCACACCTGTGATTGCACAGGTATAGGTTCTGTTTCCATCAAAGGGGGTAGCATGGGTATAAGTAACTATTGTTCTATCCGGATTCCAGGAAGCTTCGAGGATAACTCCGGTTGGATTTGGAGACAGGTTGCAGGCAACATTGGTTGTATTTACCGACTTAGAAAAATGCACCTCAATGTTTGCCAGCAAGGGAACACTTCCTTCATAGTTATAAGGAGATGTCGCAATTATTTGCAACGGCAGGGCTATGTCATGGATGGCCGCATCCCAGGTATTGGCCATAACCTGATAACCGGTGGTATTGGGATGGACACCACCAGAGGACATATACTCCGGATGGCCGGCAAACTGACTATAGTGGTTTATATAGGTAATTAAAGCGCCTGTGTCTCCTGCCCAATCTGAAACCAACTGAGAGATACTATCATTAAGGTCCACTACTTTCGCATTGAACTCAGCGGGATTAGAAACAACGCCTTGGACAACAGGGATAATGCCGGCCACAAAGATACGGGTAGTCGCCCTATAATTGTAAATAATTGAGATTATTCTATTAATGTCCTGGCTGGTTGAGGCCACCACATTGCCTGTTGGCATTGTATCATTCCAGTAGATGTCATTTGTTCCTATATGAAGCAGGATAATGTCCGGGGTGTGGGCAGTAAGAAGGTTAGCCAGGGGGGCGTGAGTTGGAGGATTATGTTTATTGTAAGGGTCAACAATCCAGGGAGATTCAATGCCTGTTATTAACTCATCGGCTGTGCTTCCTGGATAACCGCAATGGGCGCTGTCTGACCAGTCTTTTAAACCGGTCTTCACAGAGCCGACAAAATTGATTATTTTAGCCGGTGTCCCATAGCCGGGATCAATAAGCTCATCTAAGAAGCGTCGATACCCCTCCCTCTCATAGATGCAAGTATCACACCCATCATCCAGATAACCGTGAGTGATAGAATTACCGAGGGGCATTATTTTGGGCGCGGCTTGAGGCATGCCTGTTGCCGCCCCGATAAAAAGAACAACGAGGCCAAGCAGGATTAACCCCCTGTTTTTCAATGATGTGATAGTTATCTCAATATCTGCTTGTTTCATAATATAGTGGTTAAGAAAAAGATTTTGGGGTTGGCTATCCTTTGGAGTTCAGGC
>JASEGY010000433.1 GCA_030019105.1 bacterium
GTATCCGTGTTATCCGTGTGCTATTCTTCTAAAATTATTTCTCCGTGCCTCCGTGCCTCCGTGTCTCCGTGGTGAATTTCCGTTTGCACAGGTCGAAAAGTTTCGCTGAATTCACAAATTCTCTCTTGACTTTTTGGCCAAAATAAAATATAGTTAAAGTCTCGGTATATTCCTAAAGGAGATGTCTAAGGAATGAAGCCTGAAAATTATGAGGAAAGGAAATGGCTTGGATTGAAGATACCTCCTGGTATGAGACAAAATATGCGAATGACTATTATCCAACTCTAAAGATAAATATATCTGGAAACTTAGAGTTAATAGTAGATCTGGATACTGGAGCAAAAAATACAGTATTAGATAGAGAGCAATTAATATCACTTAAATGTTGCTCGAAATTTTAGAGTTTCTCTCAAACCCCTTATCTACCAAGCAGTTTGAAGTATGCGTCACCGAAACGACCTGCAATTAGGGAGTTTTGGAGATAACTCCTTTGTTGTTGCCCGATATTAGGCGGATTCTCGCTCCAAGTAACAGGATAACAGGCTCAATCTTTTCACTCATTTCATCTGTACTCGAGAGTTAAAAGTTCTCGTGTGTCTTCGAGGCTAACTCATTTAAAATAGGCCACTTACCTTCAATGATGGGCAGTTCTGCAAAAGTCAACAATACCAATGGCTTACGGAGAACTTTTAACTGTCGAGATCTGTAGAACATCCAGTAAAATCGGACATCCTAAGAGATAATATCGTCTATGCCAGTATTTGCAGGTTGTTTCAGAACTTCAGTCCTGTAACTTTCTGACATTATTGATGTTTCGAGTGATGACCAGGATTTCGAGCAACCTTTAAGTATCACATAATCTTCTTGGAGAAATTAGTGGATTGGACGCTCCCGGTGCTCTGCATCATGTGATTGCCCGGGGGATTGAACGAAGAGAAATATTTAGAGACAAAAGCGATTACCACGATACAGGGAAAACTATCTTAGATAAATGGGGAAGCTAATGCACTTTCTGCACCGCACCAACGTCCCCTATTTTTCTCCAGTCTATTAATAATGAGCGTGATTAACAACATTGCCTAAAGTCATGGATCACGCCACCTTTGCAGGATTTTAGCCAGAGCTCGTCGGCGAGCCGATGGAGCCCGGATTTCTTCGAGATGCGCACGCGCTCTCAGGGCCAAAACTTTAGGCGTTTTTGTTAGTCACGATAATGAGAAAACGAGGATGCTGGCCTTGGTCGATATTTCCATTAAACTATTATCAACGCCTATGGATAAAAGCCAGGAGGAAGAGTTAGCCAGAGAAATAATGACAGTCGCTTTTATTCATTAAGCCTGGCTAAAATCCCTGGAAGAAAGCCGGCTCAGGCAGCAACCTAACCTACCTGGCTGCCATCTGCTATCTACCATCAGAACTGAAGGTGGCAGAAGAGTAAACAAGCCAGGGTGAACAAAAAAAGGATTTTATCCGAAGGTCTTCCAATTCGTAGCAGCAAACTGGAGACAAGCCATTTGTGTCCGTATAGGCAGCGAAAAATAAACCGAGGAGGTGATTGTTAATGCCGCAATTGACAATGGAAGGGGTGTATCATAATGGAATTGTCATCCTCCAGGAAGAAGTGCCATACAATTCGGATATGCAAGTCTTGATTACATTTACTAAAAAAATTCCCAAGCGGGAACTCTACGCTCACACTCCCGAAATCCAGAAAGCATTAGCAAAAGCAGAGGCAAACTATAAGGCAGGTAAGTTCAAGGAATATACAGATACTGATGCCTTGCTCAAGGATTTGAATAATGCCAGGTGAAAGAAAAATTGCCAAAGATGATGATTTTGACAAGTATTATGAAGCCTTGCCCGGCCACATCAAAAGGAAGTTTGAGAAACAAGTAAGGTTTTTGTTAACGAACCCAAAACATCCATCGCTGAAGATTCATCGATTTGAAAGTATTAAAGGAGTGTGGGAATTTTATGTAGATGACTATTATCGATGCTTGTTTTCTATCGAAAGTAACACCTACATCCTTAAATGGGTTGGGACCCATCCGCAGATGGAGAGAAAATAGTGTCCTCTAAAAAGAAAGGAGATTGAGGTTATTAAACTGAGGATGTCAAGAAAGATGTAGGGTGTAAGTACTGGCTTAGTAACTACTCATTACAACCTACAACATGGCGTGGAGCCGACCCTCATCCTGGCGATTTAACCAAACGTGTCTGGCCAGTGTCTGGCCAGCGGGGGTGGCTCACACCGGCCGTTAGCGCCTTAGATCGATTATTACAAGAAACATCAATATGGAGGGTTTTATGATGATGAACTTTGGATATGCTATTGCTGCAAATGGAAAAGTAGGTGTGGATGGCGGCGGGCTTTTATCATTGCTACTTCCTACTATAGTATTATTAATAATTATTTATTTTGCTATCATTCGTCCTTTGCAAAAAAGTATAAAAAAGAACCCTCAATATGGTTCCGTAATAGCTCTTGGAATTATTGGATTCTTAATCGGAGGATTTATCGGATTCTTATCTCGTCCATCCGCATTTTTGGTTGGCCAACTACCATTTTCGATTGTAATATTACGTGGGTCAAGTCTTACAGGTATGGATGCAATTCTTAAACCCATTGCTCAACAATCTTTTAATATTATGATGGCTGGCTCTATTATTGGAGCGTTAACTGGATCGGCTATTGCTTATTTTATATTACGAAGTAGATCAGATAATATTTACATTAATGCATTACATGAAAATACCACTACTTCTGGTGAAGATATTTCTATAGAAGATGAGGTGAAAAAATGTCCAGCTTGTGCTGAAACAATAAAATTAGAAGCAAAGAAATGCAGGTTTTGTGGTGAGATTTTTGATCAAGAAAGTGTTCAGAAGCAAATTAAAGAGAGACGCGGACAGCATAGATCTCAGGAATTGCCTGCCTCTGATCAGATTAAGGAGGAAACAGCCCAAGTTCAACTTGAGAGGGCAATAAAATCCGAAACGAGCCTCCATTTTGACAAAGCTATCCTTCTGTATAAAGAAATCATGCAGGAATTCCCTGGAACTCAGGCAGCTAAAGACGCTAAGATAAGTCTCGATACTTTGCAGAAGAAAATGAATGAGGAAACATAGAAACATAGTCCGGGAATGAACTTCGCGCAGGGGAAACATGGGGGACGTAGTTAAAAAACGTGTGCGCCGAGCAAAGCTCCTTAGCTCTTGCCA
>JASEGY010000434.1:0-1433 GCA_030019105.1 bacterium
GTCTGGTGAGTGGTAGTCTGGTAAATACCAGGCCACCACTCACCAGACAACCAGACACCGGTTTACAAGATACAAAATCGCAGATTATGCCCGCGTTGAGTATACCTAACGATCCTGCTTACTTTCTCAAAATCATTGAGCTATACCGCAAAAGCATTGCGGTGGGTGTTGAATCTACCTTCAACTGGTACCGGCTTGCTGATAGGCTCTCTGCGTCCTTTGCGTCTCCTTTGCAACCTCTGCGTTAACCTATTGATACAGCTAACATTTCTCTCTGTACTCTGTGCCTCCGTGATAAATTATGATTGCACAGGTCGAAATATATTGACAAGGTGTAAGCAAAAATGTTATATATTAAGTTGCTATTTGGGGAGGCAAATATGAAAATTGAGGCAAAAGGATGGACTGACATTGGACTTAAAAGAGAGACCAATGAGGATTTTTTCGACATCTCTTTTAAAGGAAAGGACTGTCTCTGTTTACTGGCTGATGGTATAGGAGGCGGCCCACGAGGGGGGATGGCCAGTCAGCTTGCTGTGAGAGGGATCAAGAATTTCATTGATATTTCCCCGGAAGAAGGGGATTTTGCTTTGCAGCTTGAAGATTTTATTTTAAGAAAAATGGAGGCAGCGGTCTTAAAGGTAAATAAGATGCTTTACCGTCAAGCATCTGAAAATCAAACTCTGGCGGGTATGGGTACAACTATTGTTGGGGTTTACTGCAGCGACAAAAAAATTTATTTAACTCATGTTGGTGATAGTCGTTGTTATTTAATCCGTTCAGGAGAGATATCAAGGTTGACTAAGGACCATTCCTATGTCCAGAAGTTGCATGATGAAGGGATCATTACCGAAGACCAAATAGAGTCCCATCCGAAAAAGAACATTATTACCCGGGCACTGGGAGCAGAACCGGAAGTTAAACCTGATAGTAAATCTTTGCCCATCCAGAACAAGGATATCTTTTTGCTCTGCTCTGATGGCCTGACCAACTATGTTAAAGACAGTGAGATTAAAGAGATCGTAGAGACATATCGAGATGATTTTGACACAGCGGCTGAGGTTTTGATTGACTTGGCTAATAAAAGAGGGGGGGGAGATAATACTACCCTTATTTTACTTAAGGTCACTAAGGAGAGAAGATTTGCCTTTATTGCTTCCTTGCTTACAGAAAAGATCGTTCTATTCACTTTATTGGCTATAGCGGTTGGACTTATCGGTGGAGGGCTGGTAAGATTAGCTTTTGGGCCTAATTTCAGAGGAAGCACCGGATCAGTTTCAGAAGGGGTAGATTTAACGGAAGGCCCAGCCCAACCTTCTCCTGAGACCAAAAAGCAGCAGGTAGTGGCTAAAGAAGCGGAAAGCCCAGACCAACCTCCTCCTGAGACCAAACAGCAGCAGGTAGTGGCTAAAGAAGCGGAAAGCCCAGACCAA
>JASEGY010000434.1:1531-3216 GCA_030019105.1 bacterium
AACCTCCTCCTGAGACCAAACAGCAGCAGGTAGTGGCTAAAGAAGCGGAAGGCCCAGACCAACCTTCTCCTGAGACTAAAAAGCAACAGGTGATTGAAACTAAGGGTGAATTTGTTGTTCAGGCAGGCGCTTTTCGCAGCAAAAAAGAGGCCCGGAAAAGGGCCGCTTTTCTGGGCAACAAATATTTAGAAGGAAAAGAAAACTTTATTTACCTGGCCGGCCCTGTCACGGTAAGGGGGGAAAGTTATTATAGAGTCCTTTTAGGTCCTTTTCATGAGACCAGGGCTAATACTTTTCTGCAGCAAATAGAAATTGAAGACAGGGCAGGGGCTTTTGTGCGGAAGATTACTCCTTCAGATAGGTAAAAGGACGAGGGAGGAAGGACGAGGGTCTGAGAGAGAATAGCTGCCCGGGTAGTTCATCCCCTCGCAGTCTGTCGGAGTGAAATAGAGAATCCCAATGTTCACGGCATTTTGTTGTAGTTGCAGAGCTTGCTCTGCTAAAACGTCGAGCAAGCTCGACCACTACAAAATTGCGCACAGATAGATTTTCTCTCCGACAGACTGCTCGTCTCTCGTCCCTTGTTATACGGAATGAGCCGGGAATCAAGACAGATACAATGTTATAAATGCAGGTACTTTAAGATTACCTGGGATAGAAATTTTCCCTATGGCTGTCAGGCATTTAACTTCAGATCAAGGTCTATCCCATCTATGGCCGTATTTGAATCCAGCGGCCGGAAATGTGAGTTGTTTGCACCCAAAAATAGGAGTCAGGAGTCAGAAGTCAGAAGTCAGAAGTCAGAATAAAGCGGGAGTAAGCGCCTCCTGACTCCTGACTCCTGACTCCTGACTCCTGACTCCTGACTCCTGACTCCTGTTATGCCTCTCTATAAAACTAAGGCCATTGTGTTAAGAACGAGGGATCTAGGCGAGACAAGCCGGATTATTACCCTGTATTCTCTTCGATATGGGAAAATAGATGCCGTGGCTAAAGGGATCAAAAATTTGACTTCCCGTTTTGGGGCCAGATTGGAGCCTTTTACCCTGGTTGATCTGGTCCTCTTTGGAGATGTCGAAAAAGAAGGACTCCACATCATCACGCAAGCCCAAATTATTAATTCGCATCAAGCCCTGCGTGAGGACATCAATCGGATAGCTATTGGTTCCTTCCTGGTGGAATTAGTGGCATCCCTGGTTGAAGGGGGTGGGGAGCTTAATATCTTTTATCTCCTTGAAAATTTTCTTCAGGCCTTAGAGACCCGGACTTCTCCGCTATTTATTTATGCCTTTTCTCTTAAGCTGCTTTCTTTGCTGGGATTCAAACCTCATCTGGAGAACTGCCTGCGATGTCATGGCAAGTTAGAGGTAGAGGTAAAGGTGATGTTTTCTGCCACAGAGGGGGGGATGTTTTGCCTTCCCTGTGCTCCGGCCAGAGGGGGGATCAATATTTCACCGGGGACTCTGGCGTTAACTAAGCAGCTTTTGGCCCTTCCTCCTTTAAGGATAGCCCAAATAAAGTCTTCCTCTGAGCTCTTGTTTGAGCTAAGGTCGATGGTGCTTGACCATTTATTGTCTCAGCACTTGCCATGGCCGTTGAAAAGCGTAAAATTCTTGATCGAAGAAAATGGCGGCCTTGTCCATCGTTTGGGCCAATAGTGCTTGACCGAATTGGGTGTTGTAGTT
>JASEGY010000435.1 GCA_030019105.1 bacterium
AGTTAATGATAATTTTTAGCCGCAAGCTTTCACAGTAAGGTGAACCATCCCCAAAAGTCACCCCAACAACTTATTTTTGGTGATTGGTAGTCTGGTGATTGGTAGTCTGGTGCCTGGTAGTCTGGTAATCGCCAGATAATAAGCCCCAAGCACCAGACTACCAGACAAAGTGATGTGTGGGCGAGTTTTGCGGTATTGCAATTTAAGATATGGAACAAGATAACGTTGTTTTGAAGATAGAGCAGGTC
The DNA here is from genome assembly GCA_030019105.1 of bacterium. Classification (GTDB taxonomy): domain Bacteria; phylum UBA9089; class JASEGY01; order JASEGY01; family JASEGY01; genus JASEGY01. Next base: position 249 of record JASEGY010000435.1, read on the forward strand.
ACCAAGCTTTTTGGTGGCTTAGTTGCCCTGGAAGGGATTGATCTTTGTCCGGATCAGGGTGAAATACTGGGGTTAATCGGGCCTAATGGGGCGGGTAAGACCACCCTCTTTAACATCATCAGCGGTATTACCAGACCGACTTCAGGCCGGGTTATCTTCTGCAACAAGAATATTACCCGCTTAAAACCGGATCGTATTACCAAACAGGGGATTGCCCGAACCTTTCAGAATATCCGTCTCTTTCCCCATCTATCCGTGCTGGATAATGTAAAGATAGGCCGTCACTGCCGGACATCGACTAACTTCCCCGGGGCTATCCTGAGGACCCGGGCCGCCATTCGGGAAGAGAAAGAGATCACTTCTGCGGCCTCAAAGCAGATAGCTTTTGTGGAACTTGGAGGAATAACAGATGACTTTGCAACTAATCTCTCTTACGGTGACCAGCGGCGTCTGGAAATCGCCCGGGCCTTAGCCACTGAACCAAAGCTCCTCCTCCTTGATGAACCGGCTGCCGGCATGAATCCCCTTGAAACCAGCCGATTGATCGAACTTATCCGGCGTATCCGGGATAAAGGGGTAACTGTTCTTTTAATCGAACACGATATGAAGATGATTATGGGTATCTGTGACCGGATTGTGGTCCTGGATCACGGGGTCAAGATAGCGGAAGGCAAACCCGCCTCGATTCAAAAAGAGCCCAGGGTTATCGAGGCGTATCTGGGAGTAGCTTGATTGGAAGTAACTACCTTGACAATGTTAAATTTCCAACACATTGTTTCTACGGCTGTTAAAGTGATTTTCAGGTAATTTGCCTAGCAGTCTGTCGGAGAGAAAATCTATCTGTGCGCAATTTTGTAGTGGTCGAGCTTGCTCGACGTTTTGGCAGAGCAAGCTCTGCAACTACAACAAGATGCCGTGAACATTGGGATTCTCCATTTCACTCCGACAGACTGCTAGTGAAGAAGTCGTAACCGTTCAGGCTATGAATGAAGGGGAATAAGGAGACAAGGAATATATGGAGACAAACCGTAAGCAAAGCAACAGCAACCAGATAGGGAAATACCGTTATCATAGACTCTACTGGTTTCTGTTGCTAAATTTCTTTTTAACCCTGATTCTGGCCGCCCCTTATCTGAGTTATGCTCCCGAGGCAAGCAGCCTGCAAGATTGGCTTTTTGTCCGGATCGCTTTTGTGTCCAACTTTGCCATGATCTATATTGTTCTGGGGATTTTCCTGCTCTTATTAGCCGCAGTAGTACCTTTTACCTCTTTTATGATAATCAGTTCCACCATCCTTTTATGGATTTTCAATATCCTGGTCTTCGTTGATGTGAATATATTCAAGTTATTCCGCTTCCACCTCAACAGTATGATCTGGAATGTTCTTGTGACAGAAGGCTCCGGGGATTCAGTGAAATTAGGCGCCGGGACATGGACTACTTTTTCCCTGATTGTGATTGTGATTTTAGGGTTAGAGATAAGCGCTCATTACGGTCTCTGGCGATTGATAAAAAAAATACATCTCAAGAAATCCGGATATGCGGTAGCCGGCTTGGTTTGTTTGACGATTATCCTTATCGACAAAGGTGTTTATGCCTATGGTGATCTGTATAATATGACATATATCACGCGCTATGCGAAGCTTTTCCCCCTTTATCAGCCCCTGACTATAAAAAAATTCGCTAAGAAAAAGTTAGGTTTTAAGATTAATAGAGAACTTGAGTTGAATCGAGATGAGAAACAGGGCATCTTGAATTATCCCCTGAGTGAACTAAAATTTCATGAGCCGGCTGAAAAAAAGAATTTTGTTGTAATCGCAATTGAATCCTGGCGTTATGATATGTTAAGCCCGGAGGTGACGCCTAACATCTACGCTTTTTCAAAAGGTAATTGGGTGTTTAAAAATCATTACAGCGGGGGAAACGCCAGCCGGTTTGGGATATTTGCCCTTTTTTATGGCCTTTACGGGAATTATTGGCACCACTTTTTATCGGAAAGAGCCGGGCCGGTGCTGATTCATTGTCTGAAAGAGCAGGGTTATGCCATGAAAATCTTGTCCAGCACTCAATTCACCTTTCCGGAGTTCAGGAAAACAGCCTTTGTGGAAATTCCTGAATGTATCGAGGATAATCTGGAAGGTGAAGAGGGCCGGGAACGGGACCCTGTTCAGGCCGTTCGTCTTAAAAAATGGCTGGATTCTCTCTCTGCAGGGAACCCATTTTTTGCCTTTCTTTTCTTTGACGCCCCGCATGCCCCGTATAGTTATCCTGAAGATTTTACAAAATTTAAACCGGCCGTGCCAGAGGTGAATTTTATCCACATAGATAAAAAGAAAAACATGGAGCCTATTTTAAACCGTTACAAAAATGCTGTTTATTTTGATGACGCCATTACGGGAGAGATTCTTAATATCTTAGAGGAAAAAGGGCTGCTTGAATCTACCGTAGTTATCATCACGGGAGATCATGGGGAAGAGTTCTATGAAAGAGGTTTCTGGGGGCACAATGGCGCCTTTTCACCTGAGCAGGTAAAGGTTCCTTTTGTGTTGCATTTGCCGGGAAGTAATGCTGGAACCGTCGAGGCATTGACGTCTCACTACGATGTGCCGGCGACCATCCTGGATTTGATGGGATGTGTCACCCCGCCGGAACAATATTCCCTCGGCTGTCCCCTGAATTCATCCCTGAAACAGCGCCCTGGATATGTAGTCTCCAGCAGTTGGGACGAATGTGCTGTTATAGCCTCTGAGGCAACCTTGATCTTTTCCACAGAGGTCTATAATATCTCAACCTTTGAAGTGCGTGATAAAGATTATAAATTTGTTCCGGACACGCAGCCATATCTAAAGTCAAGAGTTAAAGATTTGAGCCAGATTATGTTTAAGATGGCTAAGTTTTTGAAATAGGCATTAGTCGTATCCTCTTCAAAAGTTATGGTAGAACCCGTTCAGGTTGTCAGGTTCAGAGG
>JASEGY010000436.1 GCA_030019105.1 bacterium
CGCCACACTATTGGTAGCTATCACCTTCCATTTCAACAATCCTGGAGTGTTGGCCGGGGATACCTCCATTCGATAATTCAGGATATAGAACGCAGAGACTCGCTCAATGCACCCTTAGACACGTTTAGTTCTAATGCGGATGGTTTCGTCCGTCAATTCAGGCTTGGCGGAGTAATAGGACATCAGGAAGGCTTAAAACTAAATGGAAATTGAAGAAATCAAAGAGAAAGTAAGAAGGGAAGAGTATGAAATTAGCTTCCATGCAGAGAAAGAAAGATATGCTGAAAAGATAACAATTCCTGCCTTAGAGACCGCTATTTACAATGGTGAGATATTGGAAGATTATCCAGATGATCCACGAGGGTCAAGTTGTCTGGTTCTCGGTTATTCACAAAATAGGTCAATTCACATTGTCTGCGGTTATACCCCCATAAAATGGATCAGAATAATAACCGTCTATATACCCAAACCCCCAAAGTGGATTGACGAAAGAATAAGGGCAAGAGGAGGTGACAAGGATGCATAAATATGGAGACTGTTCTTTTTGTGGTGGAGAGGTAAAGGAGGCTAAGGTTGAATTGGATTATCGGTATCAGGGAAGATTATTTATCTTTCAGGATGTACCAACGGGGGTTTGTCAACAATGTGGAGAAAAGTATCTTGTTGCAAAAGCAGCCAAAGAAATTGAGCACAGAATCCAGACAAAGGAGAAGTGGGATAGAACCAGGACTGTTCCAGTAGATGTCTTCCCTCAGGAAGTAGCAGTAGCAACATAGGAAAATGGGAAGAGGGGAGAGTAGGGGAATGTTCGTGGCGCAGCAAAAGCAAACGCTGGCTCAATATGCGGCATGGCTCAAAGCCAACGGCAGCCGCTTTAGCGAGGGGCAATGGTATTTTGCGGGACATTAGTTGAACTTGCAATAAGACAACCAGATATGGATAAACAAAAACAGCAGCAAAATGAGAAGAAATTTGGTTCCTGGGAAGAACTCTTTGATGGAGGGAGGAGATATTGGTATGAGGTGGAAGGCCGATATGGATGGAAGGCCCGATATGTTAAAGAAGTTGACGTCTACGAAGTTACTCGCAGGTTTTATCAGGAAATCTACAACAACTATGGAGACTTGGTTGAAGTCCATTGGAAATATCCAGTAGATAGAGGACATCAGGAAGTAAAGTGAGGTGTAAAATTATGGTGGTTACACGTCATGAGGTTGCTTCTAAACTGACGGATTATCTTCATCACCGAATCACTCAGGAAAAATTAGTAGATTGGGCAGAAGAAGTAATGATGGAGGGTGAATTTGAGCAGACTGACTTTGAAGTCCTGCGTGATATAGTAAGTCGGCTGGGGTTGGCAGATGTTAAGGCATTTGGATTGACCTGGGAAGATTTTGAAACATATTTGTCGCGTTTGGGTTACTCTGTTCGTGTGCAAGTGCTATCCGGAGTATAACGGCCAGCCTTATTTGTCCGACTGTCTATTGGATAGACTGAAGGTGGAAGGCTTTTAGGGGCAAATGCGCAATTTAGGGTACGAAGACATAATATTCAGACTTGATAAAGGAGAAATACCTCCGCTATATCTCTTTTTAGGAGAAGAGGAGGCTGATAAGGTCCAGGTTCTCCGAAAACTAAAAGACATCCTCTTCCCTGACCGGGGTGTTCTGGCTTTCAACTATGATGTGCTTAACGGAGAAAAACAGGAGGCTGACGCCATCATTTCTATCTGTCTGACCTTGCCTCAGATGGCTTCCAAACGGTTAGTCGTAGTTAAAGAAGCTGACGCCCTTTCTCAACCCGAGAAAAAGAAACTCCTTTCTTACCTCAAGTCTCCGTCTTCTACAACCTGTCTCATTCTCTGGGCTAAAGAATGGAAGACCGATGCCGCCCATAAGGCTGTATCCCAATCCGGCCTAGTGGTTACTTTCTGGCCCCTGTTTGAAGACCGGGTCCCGGCTTATGTAACCAAACTTTGCCAGGCCCAGGGGAAAGATATTACTTCTAAAGCCGCTCTTCTCCTGGCCCAACTTATTGGAACCAGCCGGCAGGCATTAGCAGCCGAGGTGGAAAAACTTCTCCTCTTTATCGGGAAAAGAAAACGCATTGATGTCCCGGATGTAGAAGAGGTAATCAGCCCTGGTGAGACTGATTCGATCTTTGATTTGATTGACTCTGTGGGACAGAGGGCGACAACAAGGGCCATAAGGCAATTCGCTCAACTCAGGGACAGGGGCGAATCTCAGGTAATGATCCTTTTTATGCTCGCCCGCCATTTTCGTCTTCTCTGGCAAGCCAAGCTTATGTTGGCTCAAGGTATTCCCCTGCCTGAAGTGGCTTCCAGGTTAAAGATGCGATCTAAAAAGCAGATTGCACGTCTATCCCAACAGATAAAATTATTTACGGAAGACCAATTGTTAGGCGTCCTTAAGACCTTGCTGGATACTGACCTTGCTCTCAAATCAGAAGACGACAAGGTTCATGACTTGAGAATGGAACTCCTCCTGCTTCGGTTGGGGCGATGATCATCGTTTCGGCCACTCTAAAACGGTCGATGTTTAATAGCCTGCGAGCCACCTTCTGTGGACTATATGGACTGGATGGACAGTGGACACTATCCCGACCGACTGGCCGAAACGATGATCAAGGCCTGCTCTCCGCCTTTATTCCTAAAAGTCTTCAGTCTTCAGCCTTTTCACTTGACAGCCTCCTTTTTAGCTGGTATACTGCTAACAATTAAGGCTTAAGGCGGATTCGAGGGTAAACTTTCAACCTGTGCGGTTAGAGAAATGAGGTCCAGATATTGTATCGCCCCTTCAGGGCTAATTGATGTTGTGGCCGGCCCCTTTCCCAGGGCGTTGCCCTGGGCTTTATTGTTACGCCCCGTTGGGGCTTACTTTTCAGCCCTGAAAGGGCGTAATACTCCAGCCCAGGGCAGCGCCCTGGGTTGGGATCATCTAAAACCAAGCAGCCCTGTAAGGGCGAGACAAGGTTAATCTTTACCCCACGAATCCGCCTTGACCCACAATTAATTAACGTAACTACTCAGGTGTTTAGGCTGAAGGCTGAAGGCTTTTAGGGACAAATGCGGTGAGTAGATAATTGAACTTCAGTCTTCAGCCTTCAGTCTTCAGCCTTCAGCCTAAACACCTGAGTAGTGTATCATCTCAATAAATCGGGGTAAACTGTTGAGAGTGGAGAGCTGAGAGTGGA
>JASEGY010000437.1 GCA_030019105.1 bacterium
CGCAATCTGCAATCCAAAATTGGTTTGGTTGCGGCCAGAGGCCGCGCTAAGTAATAGAAGGAATAAAAGAAGGGACTCATGATATCGTAATAAAAGCAATTGATTATTATGATTATGATTATCTATTGGAAAATATTGTAGTAGTAGCTGGACAGGATTCACCCAATCATGATGTTGTTTTGACTCCCAAACCTGCCCGAGGTTCTATTAGCGGCATCGTTAGTCCAGCCTCCTCAGAGGCAATAGTGACTTTTTACAAGGCTGGGGAGATAATAGATTTTGTTTATATAAATCCTACTGACGGAAGTTATAGTAACTCTTTTTCAGAAGCCGGGATATATAGCGTGGAAGTAACTGCTGAAAAGGGTTATTTGAGAGATATCTCATTAAAAGAGATTGAGGTGGTTGCAGGAAAGGACTCCTCTGGTAATAATGTTACTTTAGTAAAACCACCACTGCCTGTAGGAAGTAGTTCTCTGGTTATTGATAGGAGTCCCAAATATTTTAGCCTAAAAGAAGGTGAGATAGGCCCTCTGCCGCCGTCCGATCTTGCCTTTGAAAGGGAATCTATTGATTCACTAATTGTTAAAATTAATACAGCAATTGTTGCAGGTGATACAGTAGCCGAAATCATCGATCTGGGACCTATTTGTATGATGGAAGTAACTACAGTTCCTTTGAATGGATATGTGAAAGAAATCCCAATTACTGAAAAACACAGCTATGCTATGAGAACCAGTGATGGTCATTATGAAGTGATATATATTACTCATCTTGTTCTTAAGGAAGGCAGTCTATTTCACGGAAATTATGTGATACTATATTTTGATTGGGTCTATCAGCCAAATGGGACGAGGGTTTTCTATTGGTAGAACAAACTAATGTTTCTGATATTTCTGAGCCGTCGATGAGTATGGCTTGAAGGAGGTGATGGAAATAACTGTCCGTACTCATCTGTTCCTCTGAGGGAGTGAAATAACTCATCGTAACTACTCAGCCTCTATATAGTGGTCTTGACTGTTAAAACTACAATATATTGTGGTTGCATGTTTAAAAGTTAGCTAAAACTCCTAAAAAATGGCTTTCTATGCAACCCATAAAAGTAGGCAAACCACAATATATGGTGTTCTGCAGGCTTCAAAAATCAATATCTGGTGGCTGAGTAGTTACAACTCATCTTCAAAAGAATGGGTAACTACTCAGCCTCTATATAGTGGTCTTGCATATTAGAACCACAACATATTGTGGTTGGATGTTTAAAACTTAGCAAAAATTCCTAAAAAATGGCTTTCTATGTAACCCACAAAAGTAGACAAACCACAATATATTGTGGTTTAGGAACTTCAAAAATCAATATCTGGTGGCTGAGTAGTTACAAGAATGGTTTTCATTTCCCAAAAAGAGGATAAGAATGGGGGTCCTTACCCCCAAATTCATCAGACATCCGAGAAGTATTACTTTCTTCGGAGCACAGTCTGCAAAAAAAAGGGAGGGGAAATGCATGAGAAATGTGCTTAAATTAATGGGATTAGTAGTCAGTCTGAGCTTTATTCTGTTGTCTCCGACTATCTCGAAAGCTTTGTCGGTACTTCCAGAATCGCCTGAAGAGGGCGCCAGGAAAGTTTCTTCGACTTTATTACAAGGGAAGCAGAATGTCCTGATTGTCCTGGTCGATTCTCCAAAGAAGCCACACAGTGCCGGGAATGATAAAAAGTCATATTATGAAGAGGCACTCGTGTCAGGCCTTAACAACTATTACAAAGAGGTGTCTTATGGGAAGTTCGGGGTGTCAGTAAGAATTACCGATTGGGTTAATGTCTCAGATACGATATCTGATAAACACGAAAGGGCGAGAAAAGCGTTAGATCTAGCTTGGGGCACTACCATCCCTGTTCTTTGGCCCAATGACTATGATAAAGATGGGAACGGAGAATATGATTTTATTTTGATCTTTGATACTGTAGCCCCAACAACTTCAGAGGTTACATCGATGGAATTAGAGGGAGTAACGCCTAAGCCGATTCCAGGAACTGGAAAGAAGCTTAATTGGTATGCATATATGCGTCCGAGTCGCGAACTCGCATTAGTTGCTCATGAATTTGGGCATCTATTGGGATTGTTAGATATGTATTTGGGCATACCAGGTACTATTGGAAACATTGGCAGGTGGGGACTAATGTCCGCGGTAATAGACTGGGGTATGCCTTATAGCCATCTTTGTGCTTATTCAAAAGTCAAACTGGGCTGGGCGACACCGATAGAATTAGATCAATCAGGAGATCGAATTATCAAAGCGGCGGAGCTCAAAGATTATGGAAGTGTATATCGTATTTCTACTAGCATCACCTTTGATCACCCGTTAGAAACTGCATAAATGAAACTTGACGTCCAAGCCAGCAAGCCAGCCAGTTAGCGGATTCGCCGTTGCGGATATAATTCCAATTATGCAATTTACACGGTGCTGTTCAAACCTGATGCTAGTAAGCCTAATGAATATTTTCTATTAGAGTATCGACAACGAAGAGGATATGATCAGGATCTTCCTGCTGAAGGTCTTCTAATCTGGCATATTGATTTGGGTGTTGGTTGGGGGAATAAAAATGGACATTATCGGGTTGAATTGGTCTGTGCTGATGGGAAATTGGATCCAGATCCGATAAGGGGTAATCATGCCGGCGACCCCTTTCCTGGCTCAACTAACACCACTTCTTTTACTGCCAGCTTGTATGATGGTTCTGATCCCGGGATAAGGATCACCGAAATAAGTTCAGGCTCTAGTTGGTGGTCTGGTAGAACATTATATTACAAGGGGCGCCCTTTGAAGTACGAAGGGCATGAAATGTCCTTCCACTTTTCCCGGGAAGGAGAGAAGCCAGCGAAAAATATCACTGTATGGCCAGGAGATACAAACAACGATAAAATAGTCAATGTAAAGGATGTACTCCCAATAGGGACTTATTCACCGTATTATGGGCCGGCCAGATATAATTATTCTGGAATTGATGGCTCAAACTACTACCTGGCTGAGATTTATCGCGTAATTCGGTGGATGTACGCTAACATATGGTCTGCTCAGTCAGTTTCAGCCTGGAACAAGTTCGAAGCCACTTATGCCGATGCCAATGGAGACGGAATTGTAAATGCTTCAGATATGGATACCTTAGCGCGGCCTCTGGCCGCAACCAAACCAATTTTGGATTGCAGATTG
>JASEGY010000438.1 GCA_030019105.1 bacterium
CCAGGCCGGCTCGGCCCGCCAGGCCGGCTCGGCCCGCCAGGCCGGCTCGGCCCCGCCAGGCCGGCTCGGCCTGGATAATATAAAATCTTTAGTCAACAGAGCTGTTCCAAAAGAGCCCAGGACATGACAATAAGGGGAGACAATCACTTTTGCGTCAAGTATCTGCTCCAAGGCGGCGACTAAGGCCTTATTTCTGGCCGTTGCACCCTGGAAGAATATCTTGTCCCGACTGATGGATCGTTTGCCGACTACTTTATTTAAGTAATTCTTAACCACTGAGTACAGGACGGCGGCCATACATTCCTGCCTGGTGTATCCTTCCCTGATCAGCCGGTCTATATCCTGTTCCATAAAGACAGTACAGCGGTCAGAGGTAGGGGGCGGAGTAAGCCCCAGGGCAATCTCACCTATCTCATTAAGGGAAAACCCCAATCTTTTAGCCACTTCTTCCACAAAGGAACCTGTTCCGGCCGCACAAACATAATTCATATTAGAGTCAACGATATGACCGCCTTTGGCCCGGATATATTTTGAATCCTGGCCGCCGATCTCAAAGATGGTTTCCACTTCCGGGTCCACCCACTGGGCCCCTGTTAAATGGGCGGTTATTTCATTGACAATTACATCGGCCCCAATGACCTGCCCCACCAACTTCCGTCCTGAGCCGGTTGTTCCGGCGCCTAATATCTTCAAAGGGGCCTTTCGGCGATCACCTATTTCGTTGATGGCTGAAAATATAGCCCGCGTTGCCCCGATGGGATCGCCGGCTGTTCTCCGGTAAATGTCGGCGATTACCTCCCCCTCCGGGCTCAGCAGGATGGCCTTGGTAGAGGTAGAACCGACGTCTATGCCCAGATAGGCCTCAGAATGCGGATTGCGGATTGCGGATTGCGGATTTTCTTCTGACTCCTGACTCCTGACTCCTGACTCCTGTTCCCAATTACTTATCCGGATTTCATTCTCATACTGGTCAAGGTAAGATTCAGCCACTTCAAAGGAGGGATAGATTGATTTCTCAAGTAAAAGGGGTTTTCCCCGGTGTCTTTCCGGTTTGCTTTTTGGGCCGGTTTGAAGGTTACCCAGAAGGTCTTGAGCAGCCATCGCCTCTCCTGAAGCCAAACAAGCCGCTCCAATGGCCCCGCTGTAGGGCGCGTCCTGGTATGTCCGGACCAGATCGCCATATCTGACCTTCAGCCATCGGATAACTTCCTGGTTTTGGGCTACGCCGCCGGTGATAATAGTTAGACCGGATAAAGGCCTTCCCCGGAGGAGGGTATTGAGGAAGGTTCCGGTCATGCCCTTGCATAGTCCTGACCAGAGAGCCGGCTTGCCATATCCTTCCTGTTGACGATGGATTAGATCGGTCTTGGCAAAGACCGAACAGCGGGTGGCGATGGACGGTGGATTATCAATCACAGGAAAATCATGCAGGTCTTGATAAGAGATTCCTAATCGTCCGGCCTGCTGGTCAAGAAAAGAGCCGGTTCCGGCCGCGCAGAGAGAGTTAGTCGCGTGGTCAATGAAATTCCCCTCGTCATCCAACTGGATAAGGGTCACACTCCCCCCGCCGACATTAATGATATTTCTCACTTCAGGGAAGGCCTTTTTAACTGCCTTGATCTCAGCCTGAACAGGGTCGACCGGCGACCGATCAAGCCTCTCCGTGACAGGCAAAGCCCCGGAGCCTGTTATTCCTAACTTGAAATAGTCAGGCAATTTTAGTTCCTGAAGACCTTCTTTTAATGCCTGCACAGGGTTTCCCTTATGCCTTCGGGCAAAGCGGATGTTCTCCGGAGTATGGTCTTCTTTCCGAAGATCAGAGCCTGAAGTCTCTTCATTCAGCCCAACCATCCTGACAAAGACGGCGCCAATATCTAAGCCTATACGATATTCAGTTTTCATAATAAGTGGTTTCGTATCCTCTTCAAAAGTTATGGTAAGTAAAAAGGTGGTATTCAACAATATAATATTTCTCTATAATGGATAAAACATCTACCAACTTAATTTGAGAGGATGTCCCAAGTTACCCTTAAATTTGAAGAGGATACAATTCCTTTTTTTATTGATATTAGCACATAATGAGGCAGTTGAGCAGTGCCCGAAGGGCATCTGTTCCAACTCATGGTTCTCCCCGAAGCGAAGCGAGGGGAGAACGATAAAGCTGAGCTACGGGAAACCGCCCCATGAAGCCTTTACTTACCAACCGACTACATTGGGCGGTTTCCTGTCAACTCCAGCTTATTGTTAGGCAAATTTTACAATAGCCTTCATAAAAGCTAAAGGTAGTGACGCTATCCACACTCAGGAGTTAATCCTTTAGGATTTCATTATGAAAGGCTAAAGCCTAAAATCCGAAATATAGCTTGCTTTAGCTTTCGTGTGCCTCATTGAAATTTTACAGTCTCCGCAACTCTCGTTCGTATTCATCATGGTTGCCAATAAAATACCAATAGATAGTATCGCCTTCGAGCAGACCCAATGCTCGATGCCCACGTCCAATCCGCACTGAGTAAATTGGTTCAGTTTCACTTACGTGCTTGAATCGCAAACTCTTTGCAGATGGATTGGTGCGCCATAGCCGATATGCTCTGTAAGCTTTGCGTTGAATGTCTGGTGGAAGATTGCGAAGCCGCTTCCAAAAATCGAGAACAGTGCGTGATTTCATTTTGGTGCAATTCTCCCATCTTTTGTAAAAACCATCGGCATAGTGCGCCCTGCTTGAATGTCTGCCCGCACCTTATCTGCCATCTTCTTCAAACCATCCTGCGTTGCAGCAAACTGAGCGTCCCAGCGCGCTTCGTCAGCAAGGATTTCTTCTTCGGTCTCGTCGTCATCCAGAAAACCAAAGTCTTCGATGGTCTGTAACTGGATGTATCGAGCATAATCTAAGATTTGCACTACACGTTCAACAGGCAGTTTTCGTGCGATATTAATGAGTGCCTGTTCGTATGAAGATAGCTGTGAAGTAGTTTGCTTTTCCATTATGTCACCTCCCATTGTTCCTTGCACCTAACGACAGAACTGAGCTGCGGGAAACGTAACCGTTCACGGGGTTTAAGTATATTAAAGTATACTAATAAAGTCTTGCATAGTTCTATTTCTGTATCTTCTTCAAATCTATTTGGGACAAGTGACAACTTGGGACGGTTCATTTTCATCGTTTTTCCTGTGATTTCTTCCGGGCAACTTGTA
>JASEGY010000439.1 GCA_030019105.1 bacterium
CATTTACAAAGCCTTTGATCTCCTGACCGATGAGGTTGTCACCCAGATACATCAGAAACGGCTCTTCTTTAAGGAAAGGCCGGGCCACCTTGACCGCATGGGCTAAACCTTGAGGTTTTTCCTGAAGAATAAAGGAGAAAGTGAAATTCCAGGGGTTTTGAGCCAAAGACCCCTTTATCTCCTCACCGGTTTCAGGCGAAATAATAATCCCGACCTCTTTAATCCCCACCTTTGAAATTTGATCCATGACATAGTGAAGTATAGGCCGATTGGCCACTGGAACTAATTGTTTGGCCATAGTATAAGTAAGTGGCCGCAACCTTGTCCCCTGACCTCCGGCTAAAACTAATGCCTTCATAATTCTAAGCCTCCTTAAAAATGGAGTGAAACATCACCCCTTCGTAAAATTCTTTCTCCAGCAAACTCTCGGCCATAGCCAACTGTCTTTTGGCCACTTTAAGATAGGCTTTCGATGTATCCCCTTGATTTAACATTTATAATTTGCGGGATGGTTCACTTTAGTGTGAAGCTTGCGGGTATGTGGATAACTGTTTGTAGTAGCAAAGCTTGCTTTGCTTGAGTAGGATTAGCAGAGCAAGCTCTGCGACTACAAGTTGCCCGGAAGAAATCACAGGAAAAACGATGAAAATGAACCGTCCCTAATTTGCTCTATTAATTTACCATACTAACACCTATTGTGTCAACAAAAAATCTACTAAAAACTATTGCTCTATACGCCGGAACCAAATAGGTTGACAAAGCTAATAGGTTATGATAAGATAAAATATGGTTGTTCAAACCCTAATTTGTGCCTTAGTTCCTTCGGGACTGCGCAGTGGCGATGAAACTATAGCTATACTCACAATTTTGCCTCGGGTCGCTGGAAAAAATTGAGTAAGCCGATGGTTATTTTTTATCAATTACTCTTAGCTCATTTGATAACTGATTTTCCCTTACAATTTAATAAGCTCAGAGATCACGGTAAATTGGGGGAAGTATATCTAAGTAGCTGGGATTACTATATATAGGTTTTCCCAGACTTCTCAAGTGAATGTGTGCATAGCAGACGAGAAGAAGTTTACAATATATTAATACTATTTCATCAAATATCCTCCATCTTCTATCAAAACTCTAAGCTACATCGAGAGAGTATGCACATTTTATCTTGAGTAAAATCACGATTTACCGTGATCTCTGAAGCTATAGTTTTGCACTTTTCACCTGAAGTGATACATGTCGTTGCCAGAAATGCCCATTTCATGCGGTTCTATGGAAATTGAACCCCATTTCCCGCCGATCTCGCAGAGCCGCATGAAATAAGCGTTTACAAAAAAGTGCAAAAGTATAGATGTTAGGCAAGAGAACAATGATACATGAATTCGACGGGAAGAAGTACGAGAAAGCGTCGACCCACCAGAGAGAATGGGGGGCGAAGCTCATCGCGGAACTCGGTTTGCGCGGAACTGAATCTGTGCTGGATCTTGGCTGTGGTGACGGCGGACTCACCACTCAGATTGCGGAGCTGGTCCCACAAGGTAAGGTGGTTGGCATTGACGCTTCCCAAGGGATGATCGATGCCGCGCGCCCAAAGAAACGGAGGAATCTCAGCTTCCGCAGGGCGGACATCAACGACCTCGACTTTGTGGAGCGTTTCGACATCGTTTTCTCGAATGCCACGCTTCACTGGGTCAAAGATCACAAGCGGTTGCTTCAGAACGTCTACCGGGCACTTCGCGCTGGCGGCCGTCTTCGTTTCAACTTCGCCGGAACCGGCAACTGCTCGAACTTCTTCAACGTGATCCGGGAAGCGATAGCGCAGGAGCAGTTCAGCTCGGCTTTTGCGACATTCGAGTGGCCATGGTACATGCCTCCTGTTGATGAGTACTCGACCTTGGCTGAGTCGAGCGGACTGCACAATGTGCGAGTCTGGAACGAGAACGCGGACAGGTACTTTCCCGACGAGGAATCGATGATCCGATGGATTGATCAACCAAGCCTTGTGCCCTTCCTCACCCACGTAGCCAATCGCAACAAGGAAGCCTTCCGTGATTTTGTCATCCGCAGGATGATCGAGGAAACGAAACAGGAGGATAGCAGGTGCTTCGAGACTTTCCGCCGCATCAATGTGTCAGCATCGAAATGACGACTTCCGAACCAAGCGTTCCAGGGGCGACGCTTGACAGCGTGCCTGAACACAATCGTTCGGCAGCAACAGGACGAAGATGGCATCAGGACAACCTCTGAAAGCGATGTGGTTGGTTTGCCACACAGGGTTCGATGCTGCTGGCAGGTGGCAGCCTATTGCGGGATACGAGGATACGAGGGGACGTAGATAAAAAACATAAAAAATCGCCCTAAAACCCTATGGGGTAGTAGGGTCACACCTTAGAATGTTGAATTTAGAGTAATTTACTTGCTACATTCAAGGTGTGACCCTGAGACTGCTGAGACTGATAATTCTTGACTCTGAGAATTCTTTCAGGCTATAAACAATTGCTAAAAGAACTCAAGGTAACATTACAAATGAAATTCGAAATCAACTTTACAGATAGCGCAAATGAAGACTTGGAATATTTCAAAGTTTACGAGCAGAAAGCCGTCATTGAGGGGACAAAAAGATATTTGCGAGAAGATGCAAATGTTAAAAGTAAGAAAAGGAAGCAATTGAAACCCAATGAATTAGCACCGTGGGAGCTAAGAATAGGAAACTATCGAGTTTTCTATGACTTCGAGAAGGATAATGTAGTAAAAATAATAGCGGTTGGCCTCAAACACCATAATGAATTGTATATGCGAGAAAGGAGGGTAATATTGTGAAAACAATAGACTTAAAAGACCGAAAAGTATCGTTTGACAACCTGTTGACTTTAGCCATTTCAGACTCGTTGCTGATTTTAGCAAAAAATGGACACGAGTATATTTTAGAAGAAGCAGATGAGTTTGAGAAAGAAGTGATGATGTTGGGGCAAAGTGAGAGATTTATGAGCTTTCTGGAAGGGCGCAGAAAAGAGAAAGGCACAATTTCCTTGGAGGAGATCGAAAGGAAGATGAATTCAGGGAGAAGTAGGAAAGAGGGCAGCACCAGGGGCAGACCTTAAAAGCTGAATAGTCGACAGATAAATATATTAGGAAAAGTAAGTATACTCAACGCGGGCATAATCTGCGATTTTGTATTTTCTCAATAACTCAGG
>JASEGY010000043.1 GCA_030019105.1 bacterium
AACATTTTCATGTTCACTTGCCGCCTTTGAGAGAGAAGACGAAGAGTATCCCTTCCCTGGCCCGGCATTTTATCGGGGAATATGCTAAGAAGCTAAAACGTGATGCCCCGGCCATTTCGGAAGAGGTCCTGGACCTCCTGACCGACTACCACTGGCCGGGGAATGTGCGGGAGTTGCAGCATGCCATTGAACGGGCAGTAGTGGTCACCGATAACCACCGTCTTATCCCTGAGGACCTGCCGGCAGATATACTGGGGAAGGATGAATCACCTATTTTGAAAAAGATAGGGGAGTGCAAGGGGCTGGATGAAATAGAGAAGGAGTATATCTTCAAGGTCTATCGGGGCACAAATGCTAATAAAACTATGACCGCGCGGCTGCTCAAGATAGAACGGAATAAGCTTTACCGGTTGATGAAAAGATACGAAATCGGGGAATATTCGGCTGCTGTCTGAAATCACCTGTCGTAAGCGTTCGAGTTCGTCGTTAGCATCTACGTAAAACGTTTTCTTAACATTCCGGCGCCGTTAGGCAGCCATTGCTTTTTCAGGTGTATCCAACTTTTTACCATACTTCTCACAAAAAAACCGAATACATTCAGGCGCAATGTCAATCGTCTGCCCATCATACGCGCCGGTTTCGGGATTAGGCCAAACTAAAGCATAATCTCCTTCAACCAGGCGAAATCTTCCTTTGTTCTTCAAAGACGAAAAGACACCCCCTGGACTTTCTTCCACAATCAAGGGATAAAAATCCAGTTCGTAAATGGATACGTCCAAATTTTCCTCAAACCATAAACGCAGAATATAATCATTCACATATTCTGCTTTCAGTAATCCCTTTTCTTCTCGGTTTTGCCAGAGTGCTTCATTCCTGGCCAATTTATACCATTCTTCCCACTTCATTATTCACCCCACAATTAATACTGTTGAGGGCTGATACCTGACACCTGGGTATATTATTTTCTCCCAAGTCCCTTACACTCTAACCGGTAACTGACCGCCAGGACTGAATTTTCCGAAGATCACTTCCAGCGCAGCCTGCAAAGAAAAAGGGTGAGGCCAGTAGGTGGCTAAATAAGTGCCTGCGGCGGGAAAGGAAGCCAGATCGTAGGGGTCACGAGCAGCTACAACTATCAAGGGCTTCTTTAGGGCTAAAATACCCCTGACTAATTGCGCCTGTTCAGGATACTGGTGGGCATTGCAAGTAATAAAAATAGTCACCCCGGCCTTCCTGGCCAGAGAGATTACCTGATGGATTGCGGATTGCGCACCCACTTCGTGGGTACCCGGGATTGCGGATTGCGGATTTGCGCTTTCATCTTTTCCAGGTCGGATGTCAACTACCACTGTTCGGATTTCGGATTTCATATTCCGCAATCCGCAATCCGCAATCCGCAATCCGCAATCCGCAATCGGCACCTCTCGGGTGTCTTCTACCCTGGTGAGCGGGGTCTGGGTCGTGCTGACAATCAGCACAGATTGAGTTAGCTCTGCCTTGAGAGGGATAAGCTTCTGATCGTCTTTAACCAGGGTGACAGCATCCCGCATCATATTGCGGATTGCGGATTTCGGATTTCGGATTGTTTTGACTTCAGGCCTTGCAATCCGCAATCCCGGGTACCCACGAAGTGGGTGCGCAATCCGCAATCGGTTGATCCGGTGGATGCTTTGATTAATCCGCTCTTCGGTTATCTCTTTCCTCTCTACGGCTATCCTGAAGGCTTCTAAAGCGGCTTTTTGCTTCTCCGGGCTGTGACAGATAAGGGCGATGTCTACGCCGGCCTTAACAGCCATCACCGCTGCCTCCGGCACACCAATTCCTGATTGGGGATTGCGGATTGCGGATTGCGGATTGTACCGATTGCGAGTTCCGGACATTACATTCCGCAATCCCCAATCCCCAATCCCCAATCCCCAATTGGTTATTGCGCCCATCTCCAGATCGTCAGTAATAACTACTCCCTTAAACCCCATCTTTTTCCGAAGCAGATCAGTAATAATTTTGGAAGATAAGGTAGCCGGCCTGGTTGGATCAAGGGCCGTAAAGACAGCGTGAGAGGTCATAACCAGGCCAACCCCAGCCGTTATTGCCTCTCTGAAAGGGTAGAGTTCTATCTCTTCTAATCTTTCAATAGAGCCGGATACGGTCGGTAATTCTAAGTGGGAATCAAGAGAGGCTTCACCTTTACCCGGGAAATGCTTAGCGGTAGCAGAAATCCCCTGGCTCTGCATTCCTTTGATCAGAGCTGCGCCTAACTTAGCGGCCAGTACAGGGTCATGGCCAAAGGAGCGAACTCCTAAAGGGCTTTTAGGATTAGTGGCCAGATCAAGCACCGGCGCTAAATTAATGTCTATTCCCAGGGATGAAAGTTCAGTTCCGGCTATTTGCCCTGTTTGATAAGCATATTGAGCAGACCTGGTTGCCCCGAGGGCCATATTTGAGGGCAGGGGAGTCACTTCATCTTTAAATCGAGTGACTACTCCCCCTTCGTGGTCGATAGCAATAAGAGGAGGCGGGACATTTGCGGAGGCAGCTACAGCTTTAAGCCTGGCGCAAAGCTGTCTTACCTGTTCGGCTGAGACTATGTTTCGAGCAAAAAGGATCACCCCCCCCAGGTGATCCCTTTTAATCATTTGTTCTATTTCTTTGGTCGGTGCTTCTCCCTCAAAGCCGACCATAAGCATTTGACCAATCTGGTTCATCGCAAGTAATAGTAATAATTCACCGCAGAGACACAGAGAGACAGACCAACGTTGCTCACTTCTTTCAAACAGCGCAATGAATTTCCGTCAGTTCCAATGCCAAATTAGGCGTGCTTTCGATGTACTGTCACATCTGTTTTAGCAGCCACTCGTATTTGTCATGGTTACCAATCCAAAACCAGGTAACCGTATCGCCAAGTAGCAACCCCAATGCACGATAGTAATCTCCGATACGAATGGAGCAGACAGGTCGCCTGCGACCAACGCGTTTAAAATTCAAACTTGCTGCATCAGGATGCTGCTGCCAGATTCGATACGACTTGCTTGCCTGGCGTCGAACATGCTTGGGTAACTGGTAATACAGTTTCCAAAACTGCGGCAGGGTTTGCGAGTTCATCCGGGCGTAATTTCTCCCTCTTCAGTGAAAACCATCGGCCTGGCACGTCCAGCTTGAATGTCTGCTAAAGCTTCGTCAGCCATCTTCTCAAGCAAGCGTTGAGATTTGTCGGTTGCCAGTAGTGTGTCCCATCGAGCATTTTCTGCCGCGACTTCTTCTTCGCTCGCATCCTTGTCTATCAAATCATCGTCGTAGGTTTTGGTTGTCTGGAACTCAATGAACTGAGCAAAATCAATCACTTGCGCCACACGCTCAGGCGGTAGCCTACGTACAATTCCACTAAGTTTCTGTTCGTATTCCTTAGTCTGAAAAATTGTCTTCATTAATTTTCTTCTCTACTCCTCTGCGTCTCTGCAACGAGGAGTTGTCATCTTAGCAGCTCAAACAGGCAAAGGAACCTCCACCTTTAATTGTTCCTTCATTTTCTGCACCTCCGGGCTCAAAAGCTGAAGGACAACATTGCCGGTCAGGGAAGCCACTATGGTAAAAAGATTAGTGATAAAATGTTCAAACCCGGCTTTGATATCCTCAAAACTTTCGTTGGCACAATGGGTCTTAAGTTTATCCATATTCATACCCGTCGGCAATATCTCTATCTCTTGCAGAAAGCGGTATTCTAAACCCGTTTCATGTAGGGCCGTTTCCATCAGGCTGCTGATAGTGACTTCGCCAATTATAGCGGTTGCCTTAGACCAAATAGAGTCAATTATACCTTCATAGAGAGAAATGAGATCTTTTTTATCTATTTTCATTTCATCAATCATAATAGGTTTCGACCTGTGTAAACGGAATTCACCATGGAGACACGAAAGTACGGAGAAAAGTATAGCTGTATCAATCAATAGGTTAACGCAAAGGACGCAAAGGACGTAATGGTTAAATGTTCTTAGCAGGCATCTCTGCATCCTTAAGCTCTTTGCTCTGCGCTATTTCATTGGATGAATCTCTACTCGCCTGTTTTTAGCCTTGCCTAAAGGAGTGACGTTAGTTGTTACCGGTTCTTCCTCACCGTGAGCAGCGATTTCTTTAATCCGGGTAAGACTAATACCTTTATTTATCAAATACTGTTTTACTGTCTCCACTCTCCGCCTGGAGAGGTCCAGATTGTACTCATTGCTGGCATCACTGTCGGTATGTCCGCTGAGACCCACCTTTAAATCCGGCTCTTCTTTTAGTATCTTAACATTTTTATCCAGCGCAGCCTTAGCTTCTTCAGAAAGATCGGCTTGATTTACTGCAAAGTAAACCCATTCCAGACACGAAGTTATTATCTTTACGGGTTCAGCCGGGGTTACCACTCTGGGTTCAACCGGGGCTGTTTTTCTGGGTTCAACCGGGGCTATTTCCCTGGGTTCAACCGGGGCTATTTCCCTGGGTTGAACCGGGGTTACCTTTCTGGATTTTACCGGCACCTCATCCGGGATCCCATCTTCGTCCAGATAGCCGTTAAAGGTTTCCGGTTCATTAGGGGCGCCATCTCGCACATCCGGGATGCCATCGCCATCATTATCAGGATCAGGGCATCCATCTTCATCTTGAAAATTATCCAGGTCCTCACTGGTGTTTTCTCCTTTTGCCACTGTTTCATCCGTTCCCGGACACTCATCTCTAACATCCGGGACACCGTCATCATCGTTGTCGTAATCAGGCGCGCCATCTTCATCCTCGAAATCATCAAAATCTTCAGGATTATCCGGATCAGCATCAAAGCGGTCTTCTATTCCATCGCCATCTCTATCCTTTATGGGTGAATAGTAAGTCAATCCAGCCCGGGCAACGTAGTACCCATCATTATTGTCTTTTTCCGAAAGCCGGTCAAGCAAACCACTGGTCGTAAAACAATACCCACCTTCCAGAGTAAACATAAGGTCAGGTTTAACCTGGTATTCTATTCCCAGCCCTACCGGAATAATAACCGTTCCGGGACGATCACCGGATGGCTTTCGAAGATCCATGTCAGCGTGTTTGGGATCGAATACAACCGCCCCAAATCCGCCAAATAAATAAGGAGACAATACATCTTCCCTGGCGAATCTATACTTGGTTACTACATCCAGAGACCTTAGTTGGCCTTCAAAGGACTTAGATTTCTCCTCAGCCTTCAGTTCTCCCAGGCTAAACATGCCACGGAGAGAAAAAGGTGAATCAGCCCACCGGTATTCCAGATGGACACCACCACCAGGGGTGATCTTCGGGTCTTCAACTTCGCCCCTGTATCGGTTAAGGCCGAGGTTAATCCCTAATCCTAATCTATCTTTCTCAATTTCTTCCTCAGCCTGGGAAAGACAAGGGAGAGAGAAAAAGATGCTAAGGCCCAGCAGAACAACTACAAATTTCTTCATGATGTTACCCTCCTCGTATAAGTTTTTTGGTAGACGTTCACGGCTTGAAATTAGAAAGTAGAAATTAGAAATTGGGAATTGGGCCTTCATACTTTCTACTTTCTAATTTCCAATTTCGAGCCGTAAACGGCTACCTACTTTCCACAAGATATTGAGCAGTTACATTGGGTATTGTAGTTGCAGAGCTTGCTCTGCCGTAATGTCGAGCAAGCTCGACCACTACAAAATTGATCCAATGGCCCAAACGATGAACAACGCCTAATTTCCAATTTCTAATTTCTAATTTCAAGCCGTGAACGCTTACCGTTATTTCACCTCTATATTCTTTTCTGCCTCATAAAGGGTAAACTCTATTTTTCTAAAAAACCCTTTCTTTTCCAGGGCAAGAGTATGCACTCCTTTGGGGACAGCTATAGCTGACTGATAAGGGCTTAAATATCCCAGATCATGGTCGTCAATTATTATCTTAGCTCCGACAGCCTGCCTGGCTGTCTTCGGATCAGGAAAAATAAGATTGATCTTAGCCTCAGAGATAAGCTTATTTTCTATCTGCTTCTCCTGACCGGCCAGAACAGAAAAATGCTGCTCGCGCGAGGTTCGATAACCGAATTTAGTAAATTTAACCGTGTATTTCCCCGGCTTAATCCGATACTTCGTTAAAGGGGTCAGTTCCTTAAGACCCTTCCCATCCAAAAAGATATTAGCTTCAGAAGGAACAGTAGTTAAAGTAAGAAAGCCATCAGAAACAGTTACTTCTCTCCCCTTTTGAGGTTGAGGTGGAATTTGTTCCGTTTCAGTGGGCTGGCGAGCAACTAAATATATCCCTCCTCCTAAAAGGCCCAGGACAAAGATAGCAATGATTAAGTATAATTCCTTCTTGATCGGTTTGCTTTCTTTAGCCTTTTGCCTGGGGGATTTATCTTCGCCGGAAACCTTTATTTTCTCTTTTCCGTAGACCCTTTTTAAGACTTTATCTTCTTCAGCGAGGACCTGCTCATCCTCTTTACCAATTACCTGGATAATAGGATTGGGCAGGTATTCTTCCTTTGGAACCTTAGAGACCTTGAAAGTGACAACCGTAATATTATCCGGGCCCCCGCTATCATTGGCCGCCTTAACCAAATCACGACAAGCCGTACCCAAACTATCATCCGATCTATTTAAGACATCTCTTATTTGTTCATCAGGTATCTGTCCGGCCAGGCCATCAGTGCATAGAAGGAAAAGGTCTCCTGATTCTACATTCTCGATCCTCAGGTCAACTTTCACATTTCCTGTTATACCAAGGGCCCTGGTAATAACATTTTTGTATTTGAAATTGGCGGCCTCTTCTTCTGATATTTCCTTATCTTCTAACAGTTCGTTAACCCACGAGTGATCCTCCGTCAATTGTTCCAGGTTGCCCGCTCTCAATCGATAGACCCGGGAATCACCAACGTGGCAAATATAGATCAGATTGGCTTCAAAGATGGCTGCGACTATGGTTGTGCCCATCCCGGCCAATTTGGGCTGGGCAACCGCCATATTATAGACCCTGCGGTTGGCCAATCTAACGGCCTTAACCAGATCAAGGGCCTTCTCCGGAAGGTCCTTGCCCAAAACCAGATCAGTTACTTTAACCGTTTCAAACTGATAAAGGTCTTCAGAAAGGAGAAGAAGGTTTTGTATCTGGATGAGAGAATAATTAGCTTCATAAGGCGACTGGATAAAATCCCTGACAGTTTCAATGGCAAGTTGAGAGGCTATCCTCCCCCCGGCGTGGCCACCCATGCCATCGGCCACCAGAAATAGGTTCTGTTCATCAAAGATACTATAAGCATCTTCGTTTACCTCTCGCTTCAGCCCCTTATCTGTCTGGGCACCAATTATTATCTCCATCTAATATAAAGCCCTCACGTAACTACTCAGGTTCACAGTTCCAGGGTTCACGGTTCAAGGTTAGAGAGCAATGAAGATTGGATATTGAGGTCTGGCATCTGGCATGCTAATTGACTCGGAAAGCATACTATCCCAGGAACGCAAGGCGACTAACCGTGAACCGTGAACCGTTGAACCTGAGCAGTTACGCCCTTACAGGCTGGCTACCCGCATTTTTTCTCTTCTGCTCACGTAGAACTTAACCAGAACAATAGTTGCTGCTTCCAGCAGTAAGGCGACAAGGATCATCAGCCAATACCGGATAGTAGCAACCTTAAAAGAATATTGCCCGCTATGCTCTCCCGTTCGTTGAAGCATACCCCAATCGATTTTGTTATCAAAAACCCTCGTATTAGTTGACAGGGTATAAAACCTATTGTCATCGGTGCCAAAAATAAGGTTAAGATACCCATCACCATCTATGTCACCAATAGCTGATGAAGAGGTGATAGGAGCGTTAAAGGCATAAACCTTTCCCCATTCTATCTTCTGGGAAGCCTTAGCTTCACTTTTCCATAAGAGTTGGCGTTTGGTTTCAGTTTTTTCTCCATTAAAGATATAGAGCCTTCCGTCTTCTGCTCCAATAACAACATCCAGGATGCCGTCTTTATCCAGGTCCGAGAGCGCTGGTGAAGCAACTATCCTATTATCCTCTCCGGTCGAATAAGACCACAAAACCTTAGCCTTGCCTCTATCTCCTTTTCCATTAAAAGCCATCACCTGACCATTAAATGAGCCGACGACTACATCCATCAGGCCATCATTATCTAAGTCAGCCATAACCGGCGAAGAATGTCTGAGGGGCGGCTCCTTTATAGTCGGGGGTTCAATCAGGTAGTGCCAGAGGAGCTTGCGGGATTTACCATTAATCATTATCACATAGTAGGCATTGGTGACCACCGCTATGTCGGCTATGCCGTCTCCATCCACATCACCTACGGCCGGCACTCCCGTAATCTCGTTTAGAATAAGTTGAATCCCTAAACTCATGTTAAGCATCTCAGTAAGATTTACCGCCTCTGTTGTTTCTTTAATAGGATCAATAATATAAATCTTACCGTCATGTGTCCCGACAATAATCTCCGGCCAACCGTCTTCATCTACGTTGGCTATTACCGGAGAACCCAGTACCTTGCTTCCGATAGAAGTGCGATATAGATCCTGGCGGGTCTTAGACAATCTGAAATATATTGTCCCGTCATCCTCTTCAGAAGCCACGACTATATCCAATCGCCCATCCATATCTATATCTCCTATCGCCGGGCTGCATCCGGCCACACCACTCAAAATATCACTCTTTTCAATTAGTTTGCCTGTATAGCCATCGATCACATAAAACCTGGAACGGTTGGAACAGACCACTACATCCGGTTTACCATCAAGGTTTATGTCACCAAGGGCCGGAGAAGAAATGATCTCCGTGCCCAGTTGAAGCGGTTCCCATATCCTGGTTCCACTTTTACCATCCCAGGCATAGAGAAATCCATCCTTTGCACCAACCACCACATCTACTGTTCCATCCCCATTCAAATCACCTAAGGCCGGAGAAGATGTTATTTCCAGAACGGCCCCCCGGTAAAGGGCGACTTGCTTTTCCAAACCCTCCTTTTGTTGAGGTGTCCACGAACTTCGTCCCAGGGTTAAGGGGTCCGGCTGCTGGCCCAGGATTATAATGGCCTGCAAACCGGAGATGCCATAAATAATTCCGGCTAACATAATCAGGATAATAGCCAACTTTCTGGCCGGAGATTTTATCCTGACCCAGATAGTGCCGGCCACCCGTGGAGGGGAATAATCTTCCATCCCTTCCTGACAGAAACGAAAGATATTCTGACCAATCTGGATCTCATCATTCTGGTTCAAAATTACTTCCTGGGATTCATCAATTTCACTTCCGTTAACAAAACTTCGATTTCGGCTCCTTCTATCAGTAAAGATATATTCATTGTTTTGGAAAGTTATTTGAGCATGCCGCCTGGAGGTAGAAGCATCGTTTAAGACAATATCATTTAATTCCCGATTTCGTCCCAGCCTGGTCGGCTCCGTCTTTTTTAGTTCTATCCGTTGAATCTCTCTCTGGCCATAGATACCAACCAAATTAAAAAAGACTTCCGGCTCCTTAGTTGAAGCTTCTTCAGATCGAGTGGGTCTAAAGACAATAGTATAGTTTCCAATACCAACTTCGTCCCTTAGATTGAGCCGGCGTGTGGTCTCTATCTTTTCGCCGTTAACCGTAACTCCATAAGCGCTTCTTAGATCTTCGACCACAAATATACCATGCTCTCGCCTTATTTGAGCATGCGCCATAGAAACACTCTTATCCATTAACACTAAGTCATTGGCATCATTTCGACCAATACTTAAGACATCTTTATCTAAGATCTTCTCACGAACAATTTCTGCTTTTTGTTTAACGACGATCTTTGGCACCCTTTTTTCACCTCTCCTTCATTCAGAATTCAGAATTCTGGGATGGTTCACCTTACTGTGAAAGCTTGCGGCTAAAAATTATCATTAACTTTCCGGAGTTAATCCTTTAGGATTTCATTAGTTATGAAAGGCTAAAGCCTAAACTCCAGAAAGAACGCAAGGTTTCACAAGAAAATGGACGATTTTTGAACCGTCCCAGAATTCTGAATTCAGAAGTTAGAAGTTGTCTTACTTCTTACTTCTGAATTCTCACTTCTTACTTCTGAATTCTCACTTCTTACTTCTCACTTCTCACTTCTGAAGTTATTGAGCGAGCAATATAGCTGCAAAAGCAGCCACTAAGCCGAGATAGGAAACGACTTCACTCCTCTTGAGCCGGCGGCTAAGCTGAGAATACTCTTCACCCTCAGGTCTGCTAATGTCCCCACGTGGAGTTTTGGCAATCATTCGATCAATCTCATCTCTGGTAACTATACTTTTTCGCAAATTACGCACCTCACGTTGAATCATATCCAGGCCGACTTCCAGTTCAGGGCTTCCGCCTAAATAGGTCTCTCCACCTGTTCCCCTGCTTTTTTCTAATGTTTCTACCCGGGTAGAAAGTCCGTAGAGTGTCCCTTCTAACCAGGATTTATCTATATCTCCCCCGCTGGATTTACCTTGCTTCTCGATCTTAGAAAGCTGGTATTCAATATCTTTCATTTCCTTTTTTATTTCGTCTTTGACCAGCGAAGGGATCTTTTCTTCTACGCTGCGCATTATCTTATCATAATCAATGGATACTTCCTTTCCACCAGCAGATACAGGCTGCTTCTCGATTTTAGAAAGCCGGTATTCCACATCCCCCATTCCCTTTTTCATTTCATCTTTGACCAGCGAAGGGATCTTTCCTTCCACGCCGCGCATTATCTTATCATAATCAATGGATACTTCCTTTCCACCGGCAGATACAGGCTGCTTCTCGATTTTAGAAAGCCGGTATTCCACATCCCTCATTCCCGTTTTCATTTCATCTTTGACCAGCGAAGGGATCTTTCCTTCTACGCCGCGCATTATCTTATCGTAATCAATGGATACTCCTCCCGTCCCTTTTGTTTCCATGTCATCCAATCTTGAGGCAAGCCTCTGGAGGTTGGCTTCTATTCTGGACATATCCGTCACCGAAGCCCCGCCGCCACCACCAGACGGCCTCCTCTCTAAGGAATCCAGCTTGCGTTTAAGCCAATCTATTTCCTGTTCCGTCACCTTAGACATTGTGGGGGAATTAATGATCAACTGAGGCAGAAGATATTCGACCTCCTTTATCACCTCGTCGACATTACCCCCTTTTCCTCCTGTCGTTCCTGCTGTGGAAGGCATCTTTTTGAGTTGGCGATCAAGACTATTTACGGTCCCTTCTAAAGTCGACACCTTCTCTGAAAGGAAACGATTCTGAGTTTCCAGCCATCTTCTAAACTGGTCATATTCATAAAAGGCCTGGATAAGGTCCTGTCTGGTTACATTCTGGTAAGGTTGAAACTTAGGGCCGCGGAATTTGCCAATAAAGTTCTTCATAAGGTCCCACAGGCTGTTAATAGCCTCCTGAGTCTCTTTCGATACATCTTCATATTCCTGGGCACCACTTGAAACAGGAGCAAATAGCAGCACGCAGATTAACATTGCTACAAATCTAATCTTGTTACGGCCTTGTTCATCTTTTCGGCCAATAGCGCTTGACCAAACTTGTTTCGATGTAGTTGCAGAGCTTGCTCTGCCGTAATGTCGAGCAAGCTCGACCACTACAAAATTGATCCAATGGCCCAAACAATGAACAACGCCCTTGTTACCTTTCCTGGACATTAACCGCTCCATCTTCACCGATAATCACGACAAAGGTCTGATTAGGACTCTCAATAGTAATCGTGGCGACAGCATCTGCCAGGAATTGCGGATGTTTTACCACTATCCTATGCACACCCTGTGATACATCCCTGATTCTCTGTAATCCTTTTCCCTTAGACTGGCCATCCATCCAGATTTCAGCATCATAATAATAAGGATCTACCGTAATATTCCCTGTTATAGCTGATTGTCCCAGATAGATATTCTTTGACCAGGTAAAATCTCCGCCTAAGCTCTCCCTGGAGATATCAGCCTCTACCGTAGCCGTCATATAACCTTCCCTGGTTACCTTAATTAGATAATGTCCCGTTCCTTCTATCGGGCCTTCCGATATCCCTTTATTGTCAGTTCGTCCAAAGTAACGGTCATTTTGCCAGATATATGCCTTTGCGACCGGTTTTTTGGTCTCTTCATCATAGACAGCGATCCGGATTCTGGGGGGCGGCAGGGCCAGAAAAGCCGCTACCCGGTTGTCCTGCTGCGTGTTGAACCTTACCTCTTTGGACTGATAAGGGGATTTCTCAAAGGTAAAGGTATGTTGTCCCGGTTGTAATGAGTAGCGCAAAATGGGCGTAGTGCCTATCTGTTTCCCTCCCAGGTAGACACTGGCCTTAATATCGTTGGCCTGATTCTGACCGGTGGTCCCTTCCGGAAAGGCAAAAAAGTCCACAAACTTCTTTAATACAGTACTTATCGGTGGTATTTGAGCTGTGTCGACCACCAATTTTTTAGAATAGGATTCGAAATTAGGCAGTTTAATATCTATTTGATGTTCGCCGGCTTTAATCAGGAGGTCGGTCATAGGCGTTCGGCCTCTAACTTCATTATCAACCAGGATATTGGCCCCGTCCGGATTAGATGTTACCGCAACGTATTTAAACATCTCTCCTTTTACGCGGTAAACCTCGAGGTTATTTTCTTCCTCCGGTTGGAAAGACCAGAACCTTCGATCCACCTCTGCCCCGCCCATCGGGTCCAGAGTATCAATAAGACATCCTTCTAACAACTCAAAGCCCCTGACTTCTAATTTAATATCGTGCTTGCCGACATAAACCGACTGTCTTAACGGGGTCTTTTGGCCCACCTTTCGGTCATCTAAATAAACAGCCGCCCCTGGCGGATTAGACTCAATGATCAGATCACTCTCAAAGGTGAAGGCCAGCACATTTGCTCCTTCTTCAGTCACATCACCTTTTCCGCCCCCAGCCTCAATAGTTCCTTGCTTTCCTGTAATGGTAATGGTTCGGATAATGGGGGCAAACCCCTCTTTTTCCAATCGCAGCTCATAATTACCAGGTGAAATCTTTAGCACCTTGAGGGTAGGTTTAGCCACCCCGATTTTATCCCCGTCTAAAAAGATATTTGCCCCCGGCGGACTGGATTTAATAATTAATGCCGGCGGCCAAATAGTATCATAGACTGTTGTTCCCAGGGCTGTCCATTGGAAAAAAGTATCAACACATAAAAAGAGGATAAAGGTGGATAAGACCCCAATAAGAGAGCCGACTACCATCCGCTTGTACTTTTGAGCCGAGGATATCATCAGATCGAAGACGGTCTTTTCACCTTCTTCTGCCGGAGATGGCGCTGCAGGCTGGGGGGCCGGGGCTTCTCTTACAGGAGGAGGAGAAGGAGAAGGAGAAGGAAAAGGAGAAGGAGAAGGAGGAGCTTCAACCGGCGGCGCTCCCGCCCACGAAGTATCACTTGCCGACGCAGGTTGAACAGGCTTCACAGGCTTAACAGGTTGAACAGGTTGAACAACTTGACGGCTTGCTTCCTTTTTAAGCTGCTCTTCTTTTATTTCTTTAGAAAAGAGGTCATGCATAAAGGCCTGAAGATTCTCTTCCTTCAAGCTAAACCTGTTTTCAGCTATGAAAAGTTCCAGGTCATTATACATCTCCTGGGCATCTTTGTATCTTTTGGCTGAATCACGCTGCAAGGCCTTGCTTAATATGGCCTTAAGCCTTTTAGGCGCCCCCAGTTTGTCTAAAGGAGAAAAATCTACTTTGGCGGCGATCACTTTTTGCAAGGTGGCGGCATCAGTATCGGCCCGAAAGAGTCTATCTCCGGTAAGAACCTCGTACATCACCGACCCTAAAGCAAAGACATCTGAGCGCGCATCAATCTCTTCTTCTTTCCCCTGTCCTTGCTCAGGCGACATATACGGAATTTTACCCTTAAGCGACCCTTTTTCTCCTTCTACCCTGGTAGAAGCTGCTTTGGCAATACCAAAATCAGTTAGTTTGACCTTGCCTTCGTGATAGAGCATTATGTTACTGGGAGTTACATCTCTATGCACGATATTAAGGGGGCGATCGGTTGCTTCTTCCTTCTTTCGGTGGGCATAGGCCAACCCCCTGGCTACCTCTGTGATAATATAGGTGACTAATTCCAGCGGGAGGGTTGTTTTGGTTTCCTGACATTTATCCAGTATCTCTTTCAGGTTATTGCCATCTACATACTCCATAACAATATAAAAGGTATTATCGTCGGTCCTGAGAAAATCATAGGCCTGGACAATATTGCGATGGTTAAGAATGGCCGTATGGACGGCCTCATCCCAGAACATATCCACAAATCGCGCATCTTCAGAATAAGTCTTCAGGATTTTCTTTAAAGCGACAATCCGTTTCAAAACCAAATCCTGGGCCTTAAAAACTTCAGCCAGACCACCAACCGCAATACGGTTCAGAATTTTATATCTCTTCCCTAAAACCTCGTACTGGTCCTCAAAAGTATTCTCTTGCATTTTAATTTTACCTTTTTTGTAAGCGTTCAGATATCAGGTGATGTGTATCCTCTTCAAATCTATGGGTGTATCTGGTTGTAGGTTGTAGGTTGTAAGTT
>JASEGY010000440.1 GCA_030019105.1 bacterium
GCCTGAACTCCAAAGGATAGCCAACCCCAAAATCTTTTTCTTAAACACTATACTAATTTTATCCGTGGTAATCCGTAGTATCCGTGTTATCCGTGTGCTGTTAGATTTTTATAATCAAAGTAGTAACGGATGAGTACCCGAAATTATTATCATTCACCCCCTCACGATTCCGACGGTCGGTCTGTTTTATTGTTTGGAAAAGATAGGAAATCAGGTCAGTGGCCGTCAACCCGGATATTGATTTTTCCCGGACAGCCAGATCAGCGCTCAGGCCGTGGAGATAAACCCCTGTCCTGGCTGCATCAAGGGGGCTAAGTCCCTGGGCCAGCAGTCCCCCAATCATACCGGTCAGGACATCTCCGGTCCCGCCGGAAGCCAGGCCTGCGTTACCAGTCGAATTCAGATAGATATTACCTTCCGGAGAAGCTATCACCGTAGGGGCACCTTTAAGCACAGCTACGACCTGGTATTTCTGAGCCAGGTGAGCCGCCGTGCCAGGCCTGTCAGCGTTAATCTCAGCGATGTCCTTCTTGATTATCCGGCCGGCCTCGCCCGGGTGAGGGGTAATAATTACCGAAGACCTGGCCGTCAGGAGGATGTCCGGATCATCTGAGATGGCATTTAAACCATCAGCATCAAGAACTATCGGAGCATTGGCCTCTTGAATGATTTTTTCCACCAATTTAGTTGTTTCCGGATGTTGGCCAAGGCCGGGCCCCAGAATAATAGAAGAGGCCTTAGTCAATAGAGCCTCAAGTTGTGGATAAGCGCTCAGACTGATGGTGCCTTTCTCTGTCTGAGCGAGTGGCCTGGTCATTACCTCGGTTAGCTTTGTTTCACAGATAGCGTTAAGGCTTTCAGGCATCCCCAGGGTAACCAGGCCGGCCCCTATTTTTAAAGCCGCCTGGGAACTCAGGCAGGCCGCGCCGGTCATCCCCACGGAACCGGCTATAACCAGTACCCGGCCACAGTCTCCTTTATGAGCCCAGGCTGGACGTCGAGGCATAAGCGAGGAGATGTCGTCTTTTTCTAAAAGGTGAAATTTAAGAGAGTCTTCTTGAAGCAGTTGCGGTGGGAAGCCTATATCGGCTAAATATAGTTGTCCGACCATATCTGCCCCGCCAGGCCGGCTCGGCCCTGGATATAGAAATAATCCAATCTTAGGAAGTCCAAAGGTAACCGTAGCTGCAGCCTTGACACACGGCCCTTCTACCTGGCCTGTATCAGCCACAAGCCCTGAAGGCAGATCAATAGAGAGTACTTTGGATTGCGGATTGCGGATTGCGGATTGCGGATTGCGGAAGGAAGAATCCGAAATCCGAAATCCGAAATCCGAAATTGGATTGCTGCCTGCCTGCGAGGCATTATTTATTAAATTGATTACCTCCCCCATTATCCCACTGACCGGTCCTTTTATTCCGGTTCCTAACAAGGCATCGATAATAACATCGGCAGCTAATAGCTCTTCTTGTATTTGGGGTAATTGATCTATTGAGGTTACCTCAGAAAGAGGAAGGCCGGTTTTAAGCACAATATCCAGATTGGTCTTAGCATCTCCTGTCACCTTGCTCTTTTCCGAGGCTAAAATAATTTTGACTTTTACTCCTCGATTGGAAAGATGTCTGGCGACAACAAAGCCATCACCCCCATTATTGCCCCGGCCGGCACAGACCACTACTTTTTTCCGAGCTAAATCAGGGATGAGATTAATCAGGACCTGAACAACCTTCAGCCCAGCGTTCTCCATCAAGACAATGCCAGGAATACCAAAGTCAGAGGTTGCCCTGCGGTCAATCTCTTGCATTTGCGAAGCAGTCGTTAGCTTCATGGGAACCTCCTTTTCATCCCATCAACTCACTCACTTCAAAGTCAACCACGGCCGACTCTCGCAGAAAATCCTCTTTAGTTTCTGAAGTATGCACCGTATTGGCCAGGATGTCATCTGAATAAGCGCCACGAATGACGTTCAAGGCTGCGTTTCTTATTTTTTCTCTGGCATTTACCCCTTCGTATAATAAGGCTAAGGACTTTTTATTACTCATAAAATCTACCAGCTCATCGTAGAAATGTTTTCCTTTATGCGGCAGATAAAATTCCTTCGCCTGCTCAGGGGTAAGGCTTTGCACCTTGGCTCCGATAATATACATCCCGGCCCGGGAGATCGAGTTTATTACATCTCCTAATCTGGGGTCATGGGGGTTGTTAAATACATTAGGCTTGACAATAACCACACTGCAATCCACTTTATCCTTTAGTTCATCCGGGTAAACAAAGGAATGCTTCAATGATCCGCCGCAGGATTTATGTTTTTTCCACATTATCTCTATCTGGGCCTTAGCTTCTTCGACACTGGAAGGGGCGGAAGCCGGGAATTCCGTGACTAAAATCTCACCCAGGGTAGTCTGTTTAAAGAAGCCGTAGCGGCCTAAAATAGATATTCCATTTCTGAGGCGAATATCCCCCATTAAACGATTCACTATCTCAACCGCATTTTCCCCTTCGAGTACAAGGTTAAACACCCTCTTTAGATTATATTTCCCCCGGTCGTAATTTACGTCAGAGACAAGCATTTCCTTAAATCTATTCTGTATCTCTTTTTCCTCTCCCCGCAGTTTGCCTGGAAGGGTCTTACAAAGAGCCCTGGCTAATGGGGTGGTTAAATCATACATATCCGCCCCAATGACTCGCAACTGTGTGTTCAATTCGGGTATGAACCGGATCATGCTGATAATATCCCCGGTGATAGACCTCTCCAGGGCAGACCAATAAATATTAACTAATGTCCTTTCGACAGCCATAATTATTTCTCCTTTTAATGTGAATACACTGTCTCGTTAACTTCAACAGCAAGTTTCAGTCCCATATTTTCTAAAAGAACTGACAAGCTCGATAACTGAGAATTGTCTTCTTCAGAGAGCATGCGGCAGATATTTTCTTGATTCAGTGATGAGGGTTGAGACAGGTCGGATATTCCTCTTGCTTCCGCTACGTCACGAAGAGCCACCAAGAATACTTCTTGAGAACCGTCCTCCAAGGCTGCGTTGAGATATGCAGCAGCCTCTACAGGATTTCGCAGGTCTTCCATCAACCCTGCCCGATAGTTTATTGAAGCTTTATTCATCTCTTCTTCGTATCCTCTTCAAATCTTAGGGTAAGTAAAAAAGTAGTGATGAGTAATACAAGAT
>JASEGY010000441.1 GCA_030019105.1 bacterium
CCGCAATCGTAACATTCTCGCGGACAACGCAAATGTTGCGGGGTAATATTATAATTTAGGTCAACGTTACCGTGCTAAGATTCATTCCTTAACTTGCTTAAGCGCCTCCTGATAAGCATTAAAGGTGTGGGCATCAAAGAGGACAAATTTAACCTCTTCAATAGAAGGGTTTTCTTTGAGGAAGTCGATTACTGTCTGAAGGGCTACCGGCGCGGCCAGGTTAACCGGATAACCGTAAACACCAGTACTGATAGAGGGAAAGGACACGGAACGGCAATTATTGGCTACGGCCAGTTTAAGGCTTTCTCGATAACAACCGGCCAGAAACTCCGGCTCGTTTTTGCTGCCTCCGCCCCAGATTGGGCCTACCGTGTGAATAACGTACTTAGCGGCCATATTTCCGGCCGTGGTAATAACTGCCTGTCCGGTCGGAAGTCTGCCACTCTCTGCCCGAATGCGCTTGCATTCATCCGGAATGGCCGGACCGCCAGCCCGGTGGATGGCCCCGTCCACGCCGCCTCCACCCATCAGGGAGGAATTGGCCGCATTAACAATCGCATCGGTTGATTCTTTGGTGATGTCTCCCTGAACAAGGATAAGCCGGGATTGGTTAACTTGCTTTTCAACCATCATTTCCTCCCTCCTATTTCCCTTTTCCCTAACTCGGGGCGGTTGATATAGCTGTAAGGCACCACCAGCACGCCTTCTTCTCTCCCTACCTCTTCTGCAGTGGGATGCACGTTCATAGCTACTGCTACCAGCACCACCTCTTTCCCCTCCAGATCAGGCACCACGCGCTCCTTCAACTTGCGGACCAACCTCCGCATCTCGCTCCCTTTCAGCGTTGTTTTGCATTCGGCTATCACGGTTACCAAAGACCCCTCTCGTTCCCCTTCACCAACCAGATCCACCTCTTCAGAAACACGTTTGCCCAGGTCAAAGTACCGCTGCTCCAGAGTTAGGTTGGAGATGCCGTAGTATCTTTCCAGATAAGGGGAAAGAAGGGCGGCTACAAACTCTTCCAGGTCAAATCCAAAGCGGTTACTCAAAGCTCCTACCGCCTGCTGAAGCCCGATCATATTTTTTGTCAGAATGCCTACATTGCGGCTTAATTCCGCAAGTTCGTCGTCGGTGTGTCGTTGGGCTTCGGCCAGTTCTGCCAATCCCTCGTCGGTGTGTCGAGCCAACTGCCGCGTTTCTTTCGTCAAGGCAGTCAGCTCTTTCTTTAAATCACGGGTATCGTTCGTCAAGGCAACCCGCCCCTGCCGCATTTCTTTCGTCAAGGCAGTCAGTTCTTCCTTCAACTCATCACGAATATTGTTATCTCGCTCTATTCCCTCAGCCTTAACCTCATCCACCATCTCTTCCAGCCTCGCTGACTGGTTTGGCGAAAAAATCCCTGGAAATTTACCCTCCATCTTTTGTCGGGTTAACGCCATCGACATCTCATATCCCTCCCTTATCTGCTTTATATTTAGCAGCCAGATCTATTACCTCATCCCAAAACACATCCAGCACTTCAGCCAGGACCGCCGACTGTTCCGGCGAGAATACCCGCAAAAATTTCTCCTCCATCTCTTGTCGGGTCAACCTGGTCGACATATTTTTACCGCCAGATCGTTCTATTATTACCGCAACTCGAATCTTATTCATCACCTCAGCCAGGACCGCCGCCTGTTCCGGCGGGAATACCTCCGAAAAGCTTTCCTCCATCTTTTGTCGGGTCAACATCTTATATCCCTCCCTTTCTATCTTCTCTGCCCACCTTAAGGGCACAATACTCACCGCACATAGTGCAGACCTCATCTTCAGCCGATAGCCTTCTTTCACAGTAAGTCTTAGTTTTTTCAGGATTAATGGACCACTTGATTTGTCCTTCCCAATCGAGGTTACTGCGACAGCGGCTCATTTGAATATCCCAATCCATTGCTCCCGGAATACCTTTGGCTATATCTCCGGCATGGGCTGCAATTCCGGAGGCGATGACTCCGTCCCTTACATCTTCAGGGGTAGGAAGATGGAGATGTTCTCCCGGGGTAACGTAGCAAAGAAAATCCGCTCCGGCCCGGGCAGCAATCGCCCCCCCAATGGCCGCCGTAATATGGTCATAACCAGGGGCGACATCGGTTACCAACGGACCGAGAACATAGAAGGGCGCCGAACCGCAAATACGTTTTTGTAAAAGGACATTGGCTTCAATTTGATCCATAGGCATGTGGCCCGGCCCCTCAATGATGACTGAAATATCCCTGGCCCAGGCCCTCCTGGTTAATTCACCCAGCGTAATTAACTCCTGAAATTGGGCCCCGTCTGAGGCATCGGCCAGACAGCCTGGCCTGAGTCCATCCCCTAAACTTATGGTCACATCATACTGGGCCAGGATGTCTAAGACCTCATCAAAGTGTGCATAGAGGGGGTTCTCAGCTTTATGATGCCTCATCCACTTAAGCAGGATGGCCCCTCCCCGGCTGACGACCTCCATAATCCTATTTCCGGCCGAGAGCCGCGCCGCCGCTTGCAAAGTTATTCCGGCATGGATAGTCATAAAGTCAACCCCGTCTTCAGCCTGAAACCTGATAGTCTCCAGGATTCCCTTCGGGGTCATTTGAGTAATATCTCCGGCCTTCAAGGCCGCTTCGTAAATAGGGACGGTACCTACAGGGACAGGGCTGGCGTCAATAATGGCCCGTCTTATTTGAACTGTATCTCCACCAATAGAGAGATCCATCAAGGTGTCTGCCCTGGCGCCAAGGGCCACTTTAGCCTTTTCCAACTCCCCTTCCAGAGTGCCTATTTCGGGTGATGTCCCTAAATTAGCGTTTACTTTAGTCTTCAACCCTTCACCAATAGCACAGGGCTGAGTCGGCCTGTGCTTGATGTTAAAAGGGATAGCTACTTTGCCGGAAGCCACTTTGGCAGAAAGCCCTTCTGGAGAACAGTGTTCAGCTCTGGCCAATAGTTCTACCTCAGGGGTGATAATTCCCTGTTTGGCCTGATTCATCTGAGTTATTGCAGATTGCGCACCCACTTCGTGGGTACCCGGGATTGCGGATTGTTTCGATTTCGGATTTCGGATTTCAGATTTCGGATTCTGTTCCATTTTAGGTTCATCCTTTGGTATACTCAACGCGGGCATAATCTGCGATTTTGTATTTTCTCAATAACTCAGG
>JASEGY010000442.1 GCA_030019105.1 bacterium
GAACCCTGAACTTTGAACCCTTTAGCTCTTACCCTTAGATTTGAAGAAGATACGTACCCTGTTTGCCGCAGTAATGGCCGGTGAACACCTGATCAATGGCTTCAGAAATAGCGACCTCTGTGCTCGGCTTTATGACAAGGTTGCCGAGACAGCCCAGGAAGCCAAACGTCGTTGTGCTCGCGTGTCACGCCTAATCGCTAAACTGCGAGGACATGGTTTACTGGCAAAGGTCAAGAACTCTCGTCTTTACCGAGTAACCAAGCACGGCTATCAAGTCATGTCTGCCGCACTGGGTTTCCGGATGATGAGTTTCCCTCAAGCCTTTTTTCAGACCACATAATTCTCGCGGACAACGCAAATGTTGCAGGGTAATAGTATACTGCCCTGCGCATAGAGGCGGCTGATCTTTCCTCTCGGGAATACCGTCGACGATGGGCCAGTTTAATAAAGAAAATCTACGAAATCGACCCTCTGGTCTGCCCGGATTGTGGTGGACAGATGCGGATTATAAGCTTCATTCAAAATAAGCCGCTTATTGACAAGATACTCAATCATTTAGGTCTTATTGATGAATGTGTCCATTCTCCTCCGCAGAAAGCTGTCTCCACTGAAGTTACCTACGAACCATTCTATGACGATCTTCCGGCTTGGGAATGAGGCCTTTTCCGATTTGGGAATAAGGCCTTTTTTAATAAGGCCTTTTTTCTTTTTTCCATTTGATGGCACAATCTTGTGCTATCATTTTGGGACACTACGGGAGGAGTGTGCCCAAATTTTACCCGCCCAACCTCTTTGGCTGCCCGATCCCCCAAATTATTTCCCAAATTTTTCTCTTTTCCTCAACTTTTCACTTAACTCATCCATTTCTATCTGGCCAGCAGTAAGTTCTCCATAAGTGTTCGATTTCTAAGCACTTAAGTTTTTCGCAGTTCAGCTACAAGCGTATAGAGAAAACGCTTTAGTTTCAGTAAGTTACAAAGCATTCATTCTGGGAAAAGCTGAGAACTTACTACTGTCCAGTTTCTATATACTATAATTCAAAATTAGTGGGCTCAAAGTACTAAAAAACATCTGGGGGGCACTTCTGTGACACTTCTTCCGAATTGCCCTAAAATCAAAATTCCTATCATTGGAGCGGTTAGCGGCTGTTATGCAAGGGGTAAAAAATAACTTCGAGACTGACCTGCTGCGATTAATCATCGATGAAACTGTAGCCTTCTCAGGGAAAAAGTATGGACAGGAGGCCTCTATTGATTGCTCTCTTCGCATCATAGCCGATCATGTTCGAGCTGGTGCGTTTCTCATCTTTGATGATCTTCTCCCTTCTAATGAGGGCCGGGGGTATGTCCTGCGATCCCTCATCCGCCGGGCTATGCGGCAGGGCAAGCTTTTAGGACTCGAAGAGGCCTTCCTTTATCGTCTGGTTGATTCTGTGTGCCGGACAATGGGTTTGGTTGACTTGACTAATAGACGTGAGGAAATCAGCCGGATCATCCTGACTGAAGAGGAGAGGTTCCTCAGCACTCTGAAGCAAGGGACAAATATCCTCGAAACCTTGA
Source organism: bacterium (assembly GCA_030019105.1). Lineage (GTDB taxonomy): Bacteria > UBA9089 > JASEGY01 > JASEGY01 > JASEGY01 > JASEGY01. The sequence continues at coordinate 1,560 of JASEGY010000442.1, forward strand.
TTGATGAATATCAAAGAGAAGGGCAAACAGTGATGAGAGGAGAGGATGTCTTTAAGCTTTATGATACTTACGGGTTCCCGCTCGCCCTGACCAGAGAAATGGCCGGCGAAGCCGGCCTCAGCATAGACGAGGACGGCTTTTCTAAAGCGATGGAGGCCCAGCGCAGCCGGGCGCGTTCGGCCGGACTTGGCTCCACTAAAGAAGTCTCGGTTCACGTGGATGCCGTCGCCAAAGTCAGCACCGAATTTGTCGGCTATGATCAACTTGAAACTAAGGCCAAAATCCTGGAGATTATCAAGGAAGATAAGCGCATACCGGAAGCCGGGGAAGGGGAAGAAGTCGAAATTATCCTGGAGGTAAGTCCCTTTTATGGAGAGGCGGGCGGGCAGGTTGGCGATCGAGGGACTTTAGTCAAAGAAGGGACGGCCATTGAGATAGTCGATGCTCAGTCCACTCCTTATGCCTTGCTTCATCAGGCCAGGATTACTTCTGGCCGAATAAAGGAAGGAGATGAGCTTGCGGCTAAGGTTGATCGACCGCGAAGAATGAACATCGCTCGAAATCATACGGCTACCTATCTTCTTCAGGCCGCCCTCCGGGAGATACTGGGCGTTCACGTCAAACAGTCGGGTTCTCTGGTCACCTCTGATCGGTTACGCTTTGATTTTACCCACCCATCTCCCTTGTCAGAACGGGAGATTCGACGGATAGAAGAGGTGGTCAATGAGAGGATAAGGGAGAATATTCCTGTAACCACATCTGTTACTACTTTGAAGGAGGCCAGGGAGGCCGGGGCAATAGCCCTGTTTATTGAAACTTATGGAGATAAAGTCCGGACCGTCAAGATAGGGGAGGTCAGTCTCGAACTCTGCGGTGGAACTCATACGCAAGCAACCGGTGAGTTAAGCATCTTTCGGCTGGTCTCTGAGACAGGCGTGGCGGCCGGCATAAGACGAATCGAAGCCATAACCGGCGAAGCAGCCTATCAGGACATTCGTAAGCAGCAGGAAATAATGCAAGAAATAGCTGAACGCTTAAAAACAGATCCGACCAGGGTGTTAGAAAGGGTAGATAAACTTCTGGAAGAAACTAAGGCCCTGGAACATAATATTAGTAACCTTAACCAGAGGCTTCTAACTACTAAAATCGAGAATCTTTTGACTTCAGTGGTTACGGTGACAGGGGTAAAGCTTATTGCCGCTGAGATAGAGGCAATAGGTATGGATGCCCTCAGGCAGGCGGCCGATTCCCTGGCCGCAAAGCTGGAGGGGGCGAGTATAGTTGTCCTTTGTTCGGTTCAGGAAGGGAAGGTGTTCTGGGTAACCAGGGTGACGAAAGACCTTACCGATCGTGTCCATGCCGGCAAACTGGCCGGCGAATTAGCCAAAATAACCGGCGGCGGCGGTGGCGGCCGTCCGGACTTTGCCCAGGCCGGGGGGCGTGATCCGGCTAAGCTGCATCAAGCCCTGGGCAGGACATTAGAGATAGTAAAAGAGCGGTTAGAGTGACTCCCTCTCCAATTATCTTGCGATTGTTACAGGACACCACCAAAAGTTTCGACCTGTGCAATCGACATCTACCAACAATTTAATCACCACGGAGACACGGA
>JASEGY010000443.1 GCA_030019105.1 bacterium
AGCCTGAACTCCAAAGGATAGCCAACCCCAAAATCTTTTTCTTAAACACTATAATTTCCAATCTTTCCACAAGATATTGAGCAGTTACGGATTTACCTTTCCGGCTTTACTTCTCGACGCATTAACTCGGTAACTGCCTCGAAGGGTTTCTTCCCTTTAAACAGGATATCATGAATCTGTTCCGTAATAGGCAACTCAAGATTAAGTTCCTGGCTTAATTTATATGCGGCTTGAGTTGTTTTTACTCCCTCAGCCACCTGAACCATACGCCCCAGGGCTTGAGAAAGAGATAAGCCCCGGCCGAGCATCTCTCCTAACTGCCGATTTCGGCTGTGTTTACTCGTACATGTTCCTACCAGGTCACCTATTCCGGCCAGGCCAAAAAAGGTTTCCTCTTTTGCCCCCAGGTCGACCCCTAAGCGAATCATTTCTACCAGCCCACGAGTAATAATGGCCGACTTGGTGTTGTCTCCAAAACCAAGACCATCCGATATCCCGCTTGCCAGGGCAATAATGTTTTTCAATGCCCCGGCCAGTTCTACTCCTATTAGATCAGAATTAGTATAGACCCTGAAATTAGGTGTCAGGAACAAATTCTGCAAAGATTTGCCATAGTCTTGATTTAATGTCCCAACTACTACTACGGTCGGAAGTTTTCGGCTTACCTCCTCCGCATGACTCGGTCCTGAGAGAACAGCTATCTTCTCTTTTATCCCCGGGCCAAAACATTCAATTACTATCTGCGACGGGGTCTGGAGTGTATCTGTATCAATCCCTTTGACCCCCGATAAAATAAAAATATCTTCTGGGCATATAGCCGCTAAATTGCCTATTACTTCTCTTACCGCATGTGAAGGAATAGCCAGAATAATTATTTCAGTATCTCTTACTGCTTCTTCCAGAGAAAAAGCAAGAGATATTCGTTCAGGAAATCTAATCCCCGGTAAATATCGTCTATTTTCCCGATAGGCCTTTAAGGATTTTATATGCTCTGCTAAATAATCCCAAAGATAAATATCAAAGCCTTTTTCGGCTAACAAAATAGACAGGGTCGTTCCCCATGAACCTGCTCCTAAAACGGTAATACGTTGATTTTCCATTTAAATATCGGAGTTATCTTACCATACTATTTCAAATAATGCAAGGACTTTCTGCGTGGCTACTGGATTTTTTTAGCAATTCTACCACTAAGACACAAAGACACGAAGATTAATGCTCAGATTACCTAGATTTTAACAGCTAATTCACAGAAATCGGTTGTTATGGGTCAGAATCAAGATTTAAGCTGTTTCCTGTCTTCTTTGTGTCTTGGTGACTTTGTGGTTAACTGACTTCCTCAAACTCCCCTATCTTTCGGAATCGTTCATATCTCTGCTGAACTAACTGCTCCACATCAATTTTTTTAAGTTCCTCCAGATGCTTAAGGATTGATCCCTTGACTCTTCCGGTGATCAAGTCATAGTCCCTATGAGCGCCACCTAAAGGTTCCTCAATGATTTCATCGATGATCTTCAATCTTAACATATCTTGAGCAGTCAAAGCTAACGCCCTGGCCGCATCTTCCACTTTAGCCCGGTCCTTCCAGAGAATAGCAGCACATGCCTCAGGGGAGGCAACCGAATAAATGGCATTTGAAAGCATTAGCAGACGGTCTCCAACCCCAATAGCCAGGGCACCGCCACTGCCCCCTTCACCCAGAATAACCACAATAACAGGCACCCGAAGTGAGGATAAAACGGCTAAATTAACTGCAATTGCTTCGGCCTGCCCCCTTTCCTCGGCCCCAAGACCGGGATATGCTCCAGGGGTATCAATAAAGGTGAGGAGAGGCAGGTGAAATTTCTCGGCCAGCTTCATTATTCGACAGGCCTTCCGATACCCTTCCGGATGGGGCATGCCAAAATTAACCGCCAGGTTTGACTTTGTGTCCTTACCCTTACGATGGCCAATAATAGCCACCGTCTCTCCATCCAATTTAGCCAAACCAGCCGCAATAGCTAAATCGTCACCGAATAGACGGTCTCCCTGAAGTTCAATAAAGTTAGTAAATAATCGAGGTAAATAGTCACTAAGAAGGGGCCTTCTGGAATACCTGGCTACCTGGGCTTTCTGCCAGGGGGTGAGGTTAGTAAAGATGTTAGTCTTGAGAGCGATTACTCTCTCTTTCAGTCGATTAATTTCATCGCTCAAATCTATATTTTCAGTAGAGCTGAATCGGGATAATTCAGCTACGCGGTTTTCTAACTGCTCAATCGGTCTCTCAAAATCAAGAATGCCTGGTTCCATAATAGTTAAAAGAAGTCCTTGGTGTATTCGATCCTGACCCGGCGTTCAGGGTTATCTTCCCTTAGATCAATTAAATGGATCTCGGCTAAAAGATGGGGAGTGAAAAAGAATCCCAAACCGGCATTTACCTGTGTTTCGTCTTTTATCCGGTCATAGTGAAAAGGAATATGATCAGCTTCTGCTAAGAAAAGCAGCCGCTTGTTGATAAGCATATCTAACCCGACTGCCGCCCTTAAATCACTGAAATCAGGGTCCTTACCCGGGGCGTGAACTTCCAGAATAGAGCGGGTAGATACCTTTTTAGCCTGAAGGAAATAACTCAAGGTCAAATAAGCTCCCCTGGCCTCATTTTCCCCGTATTCTGCCGGATCATAACCAAGACTAATAGTAGGCAGAAACCCGGAGCCGTCAATGAGTTTTACCCTGGCCCAGACAGGCACAGGCAACTCAATTTTAACCTCATCTCGACCGATTAGATTCTCTATATTAATCGGTAAACCAAGGGTAAGATAATTTGTCAGTCCCAGGGATGGTCTTACAAATATCCCGCCTTTTCCATAAAGTTCCAGATCAATGTCGATATCTCCCTTAGAAAGGGTTTTTGTGGTGGGAATAGTTACCAGATCAAGACGGCCGGCTTCAGCCTGACTCAGTGAGAGCATAAGAAAGACCGCCGGCAATCCAAAGTAAACCAACTTTGTTTTCACTTAACTTACTCCTTTTTAAATGGAAAATGGGAAGTGAGAAGTGAGAAATGGGAAGTGAAAAATGGGAAGTACCCTGATTGACTTCCTATTCCCTATTTCTTACTTCCTATAGTGTTTAAGAAAAAGATTTTGGGGTTGGCTATCCTTTGGAGTTCAGG
>JASEGY010000444.1 GCA_030019105.1 bacterium
TTATGAAAGGCTAAAGCCTGAACTCCAAAGGATAGCCAACCCCAAAATCTTTTTCATGAAGTCTATACTAATAGTTGGATATACTCGGTAAAAAATGGATTGACAAAGGCAAACTTTCCTCGATCCGTCTTTCTGAGTATCCCCTTCTTTTCCAGATCAGAGAGAGCAAGGTAGACAGCAGATTTGTCAACACCAGGGAAGCTCCCTTTGGCATAGAGGGCCCCTTGCTTAAGAGCCAGGAATTTCAATATCCTTTTTTGTAAGGGGGCCTTGCCCAGACTTATCCACTCATTTTCCAGTTCCCCGGTGAGTCGTCTCAAGGTCATCTGATATCCTTCTTCCACCACGCTTAAAGTGATTTCTTTTTGAGGAGTTCCTGAAACCAGGTCAAGAATAGATTGGGCTAATATTTTAGTATAATGCGGATGAGAAGATGTTTTATCTACAATGGCACCAGCGGTTCTTTCCGTAATCCCGAATCCTGTTTTTTGGAAGGTGAAAACTAAATATCTTGCCAGATCCTCTGCGGGTAGAGGAGGAAGAGTAATTAACTTGCCAAACCCATAAAAGGCATAAGCCTTCTTGGTGAAAATGTCCCTCATTACGCTTTCCTGACTTCCGGAGAAAAGATAGGTAACTGAATTGTGCCGTTGAAACTTTGCCCTCATTTTTTTAATCAAGGCGCCATTCCATTTCATAATGTCCCCAAATTCATCGATGGCAAAGACCAGCTTTTTTTTCTTGCGGGCAGCAAATTCCTGAGTAAAATCCAGGGCCTCGTTAAGCAATTGTTCGCCGCTAATTCTACTATCGCCAAAGGAAAGAAGTATCTCATTATCTTCCCGGATGTGTTTGAATTGAATATTTTTCAAGAAATCAGTCAGACTGGTGCGAATCATCTTGATCAGGTTTTTAGCCTTACTGGTTTCATTTTCTAATACCGTGGCGACTATTGCTTCAGCAATTTCGGCCAGGGAGGTCTGTTCGAAGATGTCTACATATCCTACCAGAAACCCTTCTTTTTTAAGATGGGATAATGTCTCCAGGATCACTGATGATTTACCGTACCGCCGGGGAGAGACTAAAATTACACTCTGCCCGCCTTTTACATCAAAGAGAATATCCTTGATTATTTCCTGGCGGTCAATCAGATCATCTCCGGTAACAGGTCGCCCGTATGGGAATATTTGTTTCATTATTAGCCCCGCAAAGTATAAGTAACTACTCAGTATTAGTGTTTACCAGTACTAATAGCTCTTAAGATAAATATTTTGGGGTAAGCGAATTCAAGACAGGCTATGTAGCTTTCGGAGTTAATCCTTTAGGATTTCATTAGTTATGAAAGGCTAAAGCCTAAACTCCAAAGGATAACCAACCCCAAAATCTTTTTCTTAAACACTATAAGTATAATTTATTTTGTCTCAAAAGTCAAAAAAAAAACTGGCGCACGTCGCCCTGGAGATACAAACTCACCTTATGATGGCTACCCTGGATGTCTTGTGAATTCTCTCACCTCCGTCCACGACCTCCAGAAATAGAAGATATATGCCACTGGCTAATTCCTGCCCGCTGGAGTTAGTGCAGTCCCAGGGCACAAGGTAAGTCACAGGAGAATCATTGAGCCGGATAAGGCCATCTCCGATTTTATCGTCAACCAACCGGCCGGTAACATCAAATATTCTAACTCTCGGAAGCTGGGACACCTCACCTGAGAGTTGAAATCTTATGGTCGTCATCCCCTCCCGGACTGGATTCGGGTAGTTGTACAGGCTCAATATCTCCGGTTTTGACTCCCCGGACGCCGGATCCTCCTTCTTCTTTACATACTTAAAAGAACGATCTTTCAAAGCACCGCCTACGAAAGAGGCCACAAATTCCCCTCCCAGTGGCGTGTATTGAGGATAATTATCGTTGACCCAATTGACCAGGGTTTTCCGGCTGCCCTCACTTTCGGTTATATACTCTGAAAGTATGTGGGAGGTCTGCACAAAGCCCTCCTGGTAGACGTGGTAGACATTGTATTGAAGAGGAAATTGAATCAGGGAGGCCGTCACCACATAAAGGAGGCTATTTCTCAGGCTGACGTGATTTAAATGGGCATGGCCGGAATTAACGCTGACAATGTCAGGATATTTCTCCAACAGAAGACGAATTTGATCGTAATTATCCACCATAAGATAAGAGAAGTCAGAGAGGTTTGTCTGGCTCAACTGTGGAATAGGATTGACCAGATGGTGGAGGAAGATCATAGTAGGAACGCCAACATTTAACTCCAAATCGCTGATTAGCCAACTGAGCTGAGTTTGGTCTATGTGCCCACTATCGAGAGAATCTTGAGCACTGTCTAATATGATGAAATGCCAGCCTTTCCAGGTAAAGCTGTAGAAAGACCGGCCGGTTGGACTTAGCTCGCTAAATTCTTTTCTCCACGCCTGACCCAACTTGTCGTGATTCCCCAGGACCGGATAGAAGGGAACCTTCAATTCGGCCAATTTGTTTTTGAACCCCCGAAACTGACCCTCCGTACCATTGTTGGTAAAATCCCCTTTGCAAATCACAAAATCCACTGCCCCAGAGTTCAACTCATTGATTGTCTCCATCCACAGAGAGTCACTGAGGGCCAAAAGCTGTCCAGTCTCCTCGTTGTTCTCAAAGGTTCCCGGAACTGTGTAGTGATTATCCGTTATCACGGCAAAGGAAAACAGGTATTCTCCTCCTGGTTCCGCCAGGGTGGTAAAGGATCGAACTTCACTAAAGTAGTCTTCATCAGCTTTTATCTGATAATAATAGGTAGTTTCAGGAAGGAGATCTTGAAGACGAACATAATGGTCTAGAGAAAGACTGCTGTTATCGTAAATGGTGTACTCTAAATCCTCGGTGGAACCATACCTTAGCCAGACAGGTGAAGGTTGTGATGTCACCCAACTCAAGTCTGCCGAGCGACATCCTGAAGAAAATATCTTTATTCGAGAAATATCGATGCCCGTGCCGGCCTTAGCATCTTCCTCTTCCCGGAAAGGAAGAAGGATCGAGATTATTATTATAGCAAGTAGAAGAAAATGTGAAACCCTCAATTTATACCCTTTCAGTTGTTGTAACCGTTCACACCACCAAGACACTAAGACACAAAGATTAATCCATAAGTTC
>JASEGY010000445.1 GCA_030019105.1 bacterium
TTTTGGTCATTTGTGTCCTTGGTTTGGTTGCGGCAGGAGGCCGCGCTATGGATAAAGAAGGCAAAGTATATTTAGTTGGCGCCGGGCCAGGCGATAGCGGACTTATTACTCTGAAGGGAGTGGAGTGCCTCAAACAAGCAGGGGTAGTTCTCTATGATCACTTAGTCAATCCTGACCTGCTTTCATACATTGGAGCTGAAACAGAGATCATCTATGCAGGAAAGACAGGAAGTGATCATACCCTTTCTCAGGATGAAATAAATAATCTCATGCTTAAGCTCGCCGGGGAGGGCAAGGTAGTTGTTCGGCTCAAAGGGGGAGACCCTTTTCTCTTCGGTCGTGGAGGAGAGGAGGCTTACCTCCTGGCCAAAGCGAGAGTTGATTTTGAGGTGGTTCCCGGGATCAGTTCTGCTTTAGCTGTTCCGGCTTATGCCGGCATACCCCTTACCCACCGGCAAGTTGCTTCTTCGGTGGCTATTATTACCGGCCACGAGGACCCCACCAGGAAAGAATCGAGCCTTGATTGGGGAAAACTGGCCACTGCCACTGATACATTGGTTATTCTGATGGGGATAGCTCAGTTGGCAGAGATAGTCGAAGAATTGACCACGTACGGCCGGGATCCATTAACTCCAATCGCTATCATCCGTTGGGGAACAACCCCTCAACAGCAAGTAATCACCGGGAACTTAAGTAATATTGTTGAACGGGCCGGATTTGCCGGGATTACCCCACCCGGAATTATTGTCGTGGGTGAAGTAGTTAGTCTCAGGGCCTGGCTCAACTGGATTGAACAACGGCCACTATTTGGCCGAAGCATTCTTGTTACCCGGGCAACGGCTCAGGCGGGGACTTTCAAACGGTTGCTTGAAAGCTGCGGGGCGGGGGTAGTGGAGTTTCCCACTATCAAGATCGTCCCTCCGGCCAGTTTTAATGGGTTAGACCAGGCTATCTCAAGGATAAATAACTACCACTGGATCATTTTTACCAGCGTCAATGGGGTGAAGTTCTTTTTTGATCGACTGTGGGAAAAAGGGTTAGATTCACGGGAACTGTCCGGAATAAAGATAGCGGCTATTGGGCCGTCAACGGCGGCTGAAATAGAAAAACTTCATCTTCGGGTAGATTACCAACCCCGGAACGAATTCAGGGCCGAGTCAGTGGTTGAGGGCTTAAAACAGAGCGGAGGCGCGGGGGAGCGGGGGAGCAGGGAAGTGGCCGGGGCAGGGGTTGAGGGATTGTGCGGTTCCTTAGACAAAGTCAGTATCCTCCTGCCCCGGGCTGAGGAGGCCAGGGATACGCTTCCAACGGAGCTAACCAAATTAGGGGCCGGCGTCGATGTCGTGACTGCCTATCGAACCGTGCAGGAGAAGAATAACCGGGCACATATTGAAAGGTTGCTGGCCGAGCATAAGATTGACGTAGTCACTTTCACCAGCTCTTCTACGGTAACAAACTTTGTCTCTGCCTTTGCTGATCGAGATTTAACAGGGCTTTTAAAGGGAGTAAAGGTGGCCTGCATTGGCCCTATTACCGAAAGCAAGGCCAGGAAACTGGGACTTAGAGTCGATATCGCCGCCCCTGAATATACCATCTCCGGGTTAACAGAGGCTATTATTGATTATTTCGTTTCACCTTAACGGCTGCCACCACACTGATTATAACCTCGTCTTCGGTCGAAGAGATAGGCTCTTTCACTTTCAGGTGGCATATATAGCTCCCCATGGAGACTGGGTTTCCCTTCTTATCGGTTCCATCCCAGACGATCCTGCTTTCCCCGGCAAAGAGAAATTGGTCTTTTAGTAATGTCTTTCGCACATTTCCATCCCGGTCATAGATTTGAAGATTAACCTTAGCCGGGACATTCAAATAAAAAACAACCTCGGTTACTGCCCGTTCAAGGTCGCTTCCATCAATATAGAAAGGATCTTTCGAAACCTTTGGATCTTTGATCTTGACGGGAATAGGCTCTTCCCCATTATTTCGGCCCATAGTGGGAGTCGAATCTATCTCCCAGTCGTCTTTTGTTTGAGTATCAACAAGGCCCTTCTTTCTGACCAGACTCATGCCGGGTTTTAATAACCCACTTTGAAAACAATCCACCTGATCGGCTTTATCTAAGCTCATTATCCACTCACCGGACTCGGACAGGGATATTATCCGTTCAATATTGGCTGCTGTCCAGGTGGCATCCTGATCGGTCCAGCAGACGGCATCGCATATTCGGCCTTCCCTGTCATAGAGAATTACCTGGGAGTCGGTTTCGACTAATTTCAGGTCAGGGTTAAAAAGATCAAGCACACCATGGGTGGCCCTTTTTTCATCGAGAAAGAATCCGCGATGAAGAACCAGATATTCTTCCGGCTTGATTTTCGTTCCAGGAGTAATAGTCTTGACGTGTTCCCAGCCGGCCTGGATCCGGTATCCGGACAGGTCTAATTCTGTTCCCGCTTTTCCGGAACAATATATTTCAATCCAATCTCCCCATCCACAGGTCTGACAATTCTTTGGGTTTTTGAAGCTAACCTCGGTTATTAACAGAGAAGTTTCGAGTTCGGGGCACCCGCTTGCGGGTCGTCGGGTTTCGAGTTTTACCGCGGCTGTATCCCCTGACGGATTATCCGGTAGAAATGGGTTGGCGGCCATTACTTCCCCTGATAAAAAGAAGAGGGGGAGGAAGATGATGATAAGTATCATTGTTTTTCTCTGCTCCTCTACGTCTATTACAGCTTGGCAGAAACACCTCACGGATTTCAGCTAATCAGGTTGTCAGGTTCAAGGTTCAAGGTTCAAGGTTCAAGGTTCAAGGTTCAAGGTTGGTCGCCTTGTACTCTTTGAACCGTGAACCGTGAACCGTGAACCGTGAACCGTGAACCTGGAACCCTGCTGAAACCACCCAGGGGCTTCCGCCGAGCTGTATTATCAGTGTCTCAGGTTGATTTGCATCCAGGGTGACAGAAACCTGGTTTCTGAAGCGCTATTTTCCCCCGAGTTATTGAGAGAATAGGTGAAATCTCTATTATTATACTTGCAAGTGAAAGAGTTGTCAAATTTTTTCTTGACGCCACGCAATACTTTATAGTAAAATTAGGCACCCTTCAAAAAAGCCAAAAAGTAGTTAACAGTTTCTCTTCAAAAATCAGGG
>JASEGY010000446.1:0-1835 GCA_030019105.1 bacterium
ATGAATGGCTCAATTTAAGTGAGCAAAAGTGGCTCAATTTATCTGAGCGGTATAGTTCTTGCCAATAGCTCCCTGTCCACTTGCATCTAAGATTTGATAATCGCCTGAATTTCTTATTCCGCCTCCCTGGTCTATTACCTCCCAGGAGATGTTCTCTGCCGGAGAGGTGGTAGCAAATAGAAATAGGGTTAAGCTTAGAAAGATACTCTTGAATTTAAACATAACTGCCTCCTAACTTTTTGAGATACCCACTTGCATCTACGCACGTGGAGGTGAGTTTTCTTTGCTTCTTCTTGATTTTTTCTTATACTCAGAGATTTCCAAAGTGGGTTATAGAAGGGCAAAATTGGGCTTTTGATTTCTGGACACTTTCCACTGATGTATGCCGCCGATTTGGTCGATTAGGTATATAAGAGGGGCATTCCAAATCGAGGAGTCGGCAATGAACAACTTCAGGACAAGTATTTCAGTGAGAGTGGGGCTGGTTTTGGTATGGGGACTGAGGTGCCTGAGAGCCTTATTTCGAAGCCAGAGTGAGAGCGAGCCAGCCAGCCAGCCCCGCCCAAACAGCTTTACTCCTTGTCCGCAGGGCGGCAGGGAAGAGGAGAACCTCCAGCCAGTATTGAGAGAAGGGGTAAAAGCCAATGTCGTCAGCGAGCCCCCACCATCGCCACTGCAGGTAGCGACCGAGGAAGAAGATGTCGTCAGCGAGTCGCCATCGTCGCCGGTGGGAGTAGTTCCCAATGGCCATGTGGGTTGGGCCCGCCGACGTCAGGAACGGCTCAAGGCAATCATTAGTGAGGAGACATATGGCAACCTGGAAGCGCTGATGCGCTGGTGTTGGGGCGATAAGGTCGAGAACGTCGTGGCGGAGATGAGCTTGGGACGATCGGGATTTTATTATCGTCTAGAACAAGCCCTGGCCCGTCTGCCAGAGGTATTTGCCGATGGTAGGCAGCACAATGGGCGGCCGGCAGCATCGATGGACAGCGCTGTGGCAGGCCGCATTGTGGAAATGGTGGTCAGTCAGCCAGGAATCACCCCAGAGGAGGTGAGTCAGCGGTTAGCGCAGCAGGATGGCACCCAGGTCAGGGCCGAGGAAGTGGCCGACTATCTGGCCCAGGCGCGGCTGACGAATTACGGAGGGAGTCCCTATCGCAAGTCAGTCTTGCCCGTAATCAAAGAAGTCAAAATTAAAGAAGTCGATAACGGATTCAGCCGTTACGTGGCGTCCTTGTTACAAGTGCCGGCCCTGGAACAGTTGGGCTTTTACCAGGCAGCCCCCTGGCTGGATGTCACCGGTCCAAAGACGTACTATTCTCACTTACTGCGTTGTCACACTGTACTTCTGGCCATAAGCAGCGGCAAGACGCGGTTATACCATACGGGCGAACTGGTGAAAGACGAATTGGCGCGGGTACTGGGCGAGGCCCGGTATCCGGAGAGAAGTGACCTGCATGCCTATTTTGACCGTATCGTAGAGCAAGACCAGATGGAAACTGAACAGGGGCTGCCTGAAGAGAAACGCCTGGTAGGGCAGTTTGTCCGTGTGGCCCAGCAGGTAATGGCTCGCACTGCCGAGGCTGGGGCTGGTCGAGCTATCTACGTAGACCCCCACGTCATCGCTCTGCATACAGCCAAAGCGATAGCGCGGACCAAACATGGTATCCAGGAACGAATAGTCAAGGCTCTGGTGAAGGTGCGAAGTAAGCGCCGAGCAGCCCGGTCGGATGCTGTCATTCCTGTTAGGGCAGGGCAGCCTGTCTTTTCATGCTTGTCTCAGAGATTTCCAAAGTGCCTCAAAAGGGGCTCTCATGACTCCTTTGATTCCTGGA
>JASEGY010000446.1:1841-3129 GCA_030019105.1 bacterium
GATTTCCAAAGTGCCTCAAAAGGGGCTCTCATGACTCCTTTGATTCCTGGACACTTTTTGGAAATCTCTGAGAGACGAATAAAGCGTTCCAACCAGTGAGAGTTGTCTTATCATTTCCTACGGTTTGGTAAAGTGGGGGAAATCTTCTCCTTAAGCTTACAGGTAGTGTGGTAGGAGAAAGTGATGGGCTTGTAGAAGATGAATTTGAACCCTTACCCAACGGAAGACACTCCTTTAAAGCTTTTTCTATAACACCTATTATTTCCTCTACGCCAAAGGGTTTATAAATTATGTCGAAGACCCCTTCCTTGATAGCTTCTTTTATTATGGCTTCCGTTGCATAGGCCGTCATCAAAACAACCACTGTCTGAGGACGGATATTTTTCACCTCAAGAAAGGTCTCTAATCCATTCATTCCCGGCATCATAATATCCAGGAAGATAATATCAATAGGGGTTGTCTTTACCTTCTTTATTGCCTCATAGCCATCTTTGGCCAGGGTGGTATTATAACCTTGAGATACAAGGATCTCGCTTAATATTTCCCTTATACCTTCTTCATCATCGACTATCAGGATATTACCTTTTCGCTTCATCGTTATCACTCCTTTAGGTATATTTCAGAAAAGCAAAATAGAGGGGCATACTTTTCTGCCTTCTATTAGGCAAGAGGAAAGAGAGGGGCATCCTTTCCTTTCACCTTTTTGAGATTTCCTTTAGAAATCTCCCTTTATATATTTTATGTAGCAAATAGCGTGCCAATTTCCCGCCTGGCTAAAAATAACGAACAGGGCAAAACTCTAAAGCATCCAAGTTAAATATTTGCAAAGGCTAATTAACTAAGAAATTTTTCTGAGGATACTTCCAGACAAGGAAAAAAGGGAGGCGACCATTTAAATCTGATCATTTTTTGCGGCACTTGTGGATTATTTTTGCGGCACCTTAAACAGAAGACAGAGCACAGAATACAGAATACAGATTTCATCTGGGCTTTTGCTCTATGCTCTGTGTTCTGTGTTCTGTGTTCTGTGATTTGCCCAGCAAGTGGATTAACCGTTCATTTTCTTCGATAATTATGTCTACAAGTTTTTGGACGTCTTCTTCGGCGTTGTCTTTTATTTTTTCCGGCAGGAGAGTAGCTGCCCATTTGATTGAGGTCAAGGAAGTTTGAGCTTCATGAGAGAGGTGGCGAATAAGCTCAGATCTTTCTCTATCCATTTGCTCCAACTTCTTATTAGCTGGACAGCAGTAAGTTCTCAGCTTTTCCCAGAATGAATACTCTGTAAGTT
>JASEGY010000447.1 GCA_030019105.1 bacterium
TTGGTTTGTCTATGGTTATTGTTTCTACCGATATTATGTTCCTAACGGAACAATTAACTCCACATATAGCCATTAAATTTGAAGAGGATACCTTATTTTTTATATAAAAACGCAATTTGTGGCCGTGCCGAGTATAGTTAATAGTTATTGCAACATCAGGCAGAAAGGTGTATAATTTAAGCCAACAAGAAAAGAGGGTTTTCTTATGAATTGGCAAGAGGTATGCGCATGAAGAAACTACCCATAGGGATTCAGACCTTCTCTAAAATCCAGGAAGAGGACTATCGCTACGTTGATAAGACACGCCACATCTACGACCTGCTTAGCAGCGGGATGGTTTACTTCCTCTCCCGTCCTCGGCGTTTTGGCAAGTCCTTGTTGCTCTCCACTCTGGAAGCACTCTTCCTCGGGCGTAAATCCTTGTTTGAAGGGATTTGGATTTATGACCGGTGGAATTTTAAGGAGTGCCCTGTAGTCAAAATCGATTTCACCGGTGTGCGGACGAAACAACCCGAAGATCTGGTTCGATATATTTGCCGCTTATCCGAATTATGAAGTGAGACAATCGCTCTATCTTCTCGGTGTCGGCGGTTTCGACGAAAAAACAATCAGGTTTCGACTGGAAAAGGTATAGTGAAAATGAGTTTGATTGTCAAAACAACAGCACGACTAATTTCAGGCATGATCTTTCTTTATGGGATATACATTGTCTTGCACGGTCATCTAACTCCTGGCGGAGGATTCGCCGGCGGGGTGATCATGGCCGGGGCATTCGTGCTTCTGATTATCGCTGAGGATAGCGACGCAACAAAGCTGGGCCGGGAGAAAGAAATGGCCTCCTTGCTTGAGGCTACGGGAGTATTCCTCTTCTGGTTTGTTGGTGTCCTGGGTTTGATCCTTGGCGGTGTCTTTCTGATCAATTTCTTGGGAATTGGGACTCCTTTCCATCTGGTAAGCGCCGGCACGATACCCCTAATCAATATTGCCATCGGGATAGAGGTGGGCGCTGCTTTAGTGGCTATATTCATTGCGCTGATTAGTAGCGGTAGAGGAGAAGACTGATGATCTATTATCTCTTAGCGGCCGCTTTATTTGGAATCGGCATATTCGGTGCTCTGACTAAACGAAATCTGATCAAGATAATCATTAGTCTGACTATAGCCGAATATGCCATTTTCCTCTTCCTTGTCCTTATCGGCTACCGGGAAGGGGCCGAAGCGCCGATCCTGACCCCGTCTCAGGAACCGGCAGCCTTTGTTGACCCTCTGCCTCAGGCAGTGGTCTTAACAGCTATTGTCATTGGGCTGGCCACAACTGCCCTGCTGGTGGCTGTGGCAGTAAGGATCTACGGACGATACAAGACCCTGGATACAAGAGAAATCAGGAGACTGAAAGGATGATAATCAAGTTTCGGGTTTCAAGTTTCGGATTTCGGGTTGGGCCTTGATCATCGTCTCGGCCATTGTGACCGTTTAGAAACCGGGTTTCTTGAAGAAACCTGGTTTCTTCAGGGCTTGAGTGGCCGAAACGATGACCATTGCCTCGGTTGTATTTTGAAACCCTGGCAGGAGAGAATCTATGTCGATTATTCCATTATTTATAGCTGTCCCCTTAGGGGCAGCCTTCCTGATGCCTATCCTGAACAAGGCCTCAGGTAAAATATCCGATTGGTGGGCCAATGGAGTAAATCTCTTCCTCCTGATCTTGTCTCTCTCAATAGTTAATCAGGGGGTAATGGTATATGAGGCAGGTGGCTGGAAGGCAGTGGAAGGGATTCCTATTGGAATATTTATGGTCGTTGATGGATTATCTATCCTGATGCTGGTGGGCCTTAATCTAATTGCATTTGCCGCCGGTCTTTATTCCATAAATTATATGGATCGCTACACTGATAAGGCCAGATTCTATACTCTGTCCTTGCTTTTAGTCGCCGGGATGAATGGGGTGGTTCTGGCCGGTGATCTCTTTAATCTGTTTGTCTTTATGGAAATCACGGCCATTTCTTCTTATGCTTTAGTTTGTTTCGGATTAGAGGATGAAGGACTGGAGGCCGCCTTTAAGTATCAGGTCATGGGCGGCGTTGCCTCGGCCTTTATCCTGTTAGGGATTGCCCTTCTCTATTCCCTGACCGGAACCCTGAATATGGCCGACATGAGCAGGATCGTTAATCAAGGTGGCGCTGCGCCGCTCATCTTCTTTGTCTCGGCCTTATTTATCGCCGGGTTTGGGCTTAAGGCAGGTCTGATGCCCTTTCATGCCTGGCTGCCGGATGCCCACCCCTCTGCCCCGGCCCCTATCTCGGCCCTGCTTTCAGGGGTAATAATCAAGACCATTGGTGTCTATGCCTTGATCAGGGTGATCTTTAATGTCCTGGGCGAACCGCGGTTAGTGCTGGATATTCTGCTTATTCTGGGAACTATTTCGATGCTGGGAGGAAGCCTGCTGGCCCTCCGGCAAGAAGACATCAAAAGGGTGCTGGCCTATTCATCGATCAGTCAGGTAGGGTATATTGCCCTGGCGATCGGTCTCGGCACCCCGATGGGCTATCTTGGGGCACTATTGCATCTCATAAATCATGCCTGCGCTAAATCTCTTCTCTTTCTTAACTCCGGGGCAGTGGTTTATGCTGCCGGCACAAGAGAACTCAGCCGGCTGGGAGGATTAAGGGAACGAATGCCTGTTACTTCAGCGACTTCCCTGGTGGCGACTTTCTCGATTGTCGGCATCCCGCCCTTTGGTGGGTTCTGGAGCAAGCTCTTGATCATCATGGCGGCTATCCTGGCCGGACATTTAGTTTTGGCCTCGCTGGCAGTGTTAGCCAGTATCCTTACCCTGGCCTACTATCTGAGATTACAGAAAGAGACCTTCTTTGGGCAGTTGAAGGACGAGTTTAAGGCAATTCGAGAGGTCCCGGCCTTAATGTGTTTCTCCATGATTATCCTGGCCTTCCTGTGTACAGGTATGGGGCTTTTACTTCTGCCCCGGGCGAAAGAGGTCTTTTTAGGGCCAGCCGCAGAGGTGCTTGGTAACAGCCTGAAGTATGCGAGTACGGTGTTATAAATCAGAAACCCGAGCAGTCTGTCGGAGAGAAAATCTATCTGTGCGCAATTTTGTAGTGGTCGA
>JASEGY010000448.1 GCA_030019105.1 bacterium
CCGCAATCTGCAATCCAAAATTGGTTTGGTTGCGGCCAGAGGCCGCGCTAAGAACCATCCCGACCGTTTTCAATATTGGTCGCCAAGTGCGTCTGATTGTGGCCGTCCATTACAATCGGCAAAGGGTCTACATTCGTGCAGTGTTAAGGCACGATGAATATGATAAAGATAAATGGAAGGAGTAACTCATGTTGACAGAAGTGAAAACTACTGAACGCGTCTGGCCAATGCTATCTCCAGTCGTATTTTTCCCTCACACTGAGAGTGAATATCAACGGCTCGTGGCTTTACTTGATAAGTTGATTGACATTGTAGGTGAAAATGAAAATCATCCTTTGGCATCATTGATGGAGGTAGTTGGCGTGCTAATTGAAAAGTATGAAGACGAACATGTTCCAGAATTGACTGAGAGTACAAGTGGGGTCAGATTCGAAAGTAGGATTAACGTGTGAAATAGAGTGAAAAAGAAATGAAAGAGGGGGGAAAGACGGCGAAGCCCAGCTTTTTTCTAACCAATCATTGAAGCAGACTAAAGCTGCTTAATTCAGTGTTAAGCGGCCTGCTTTGCGGGCCACTTAACCAGTCGCTGAAGCTGACGGCGTAAACGCCGCAGCTTAGCTCAATCGTTCTTCGAGATGCTCCGCTTCGCTCTGCACTCGGAGAACCAGAAGTTGCACCTGACTCGCTTTGTTCGCAGGTGAACTTCTGGTTAGGCAACTCTAGAGGAGGTGAAAAAGTATGGGGAATGCGATGACTT
Organism: bacterium; assembly: GCA_030019105.1. Lineage (GTDB taxonomy): Bacteria > UBA9089 > JASEGY01 > JASEGY01 > JASEGY01 > JASEGY01. Next base: position 758 of record JASEGY010000448.1, read on the forward strand.
TCAGCGAAGTTTTAGAATCTGCTGATGAATTATCTCTGGATGAACAGGAGACATTGATGGAGGTTTTACATCGACGCATAATTGAGCACCGACGGGCAGAGTTAGTAAAAGAAGTTCAGAATGCTCAGCAAGAATTCAAAGAAGGTAAGTGCAAGCCCACAACTCCATTTGAACTTATGAAGGAGATATTATCTTGAATCGGTTGTTGTTCCGTTCTAGTTCTTTTATTCGAGCAGCCCGACGAACAATTAGAAGATACACTCACAGTGTTGAGGATATTCAAGCTACCTTAGAGGTAACTACTCAGCCGCAGATTTACGCAGATAAACGCAGATACGTTTAAATACAAAGAGATTCCTCGTTCCCACGCTCTGCGTGGGAACGCAAATTGTGACGCTCTGCGTTACATGTTCACGACGCAGAGCGTCACAAAGGCAGTTCCCACGCAGAGCGTGGGAACAAGAACAAGAATATCAGCCTAAATCTGCGTGAATCTGCGGCTGAGCAGTTACGTTTCAAGGTAACCGTTCACACCCTCTAAATGCACGGAGGTTGTCATTCCCGCGAAAGCGGGAATGACAAAATAGCTCCGCAGGAATGGTGCCCCCGTGAACGGTTACGAAAGGAGAAATTAATGATCAAAGAATTGATTACCTGGACAGCACACTGGGCAGAGACAGCCTACGGTCCGATAGCGCTATTTATCCTTGCCTTTGCTGAATCTTCATTTTTCCCTATTCCCCCGGATATCCTTCTCATCGCCCTGGGTGTTTTGAACCCGCCAGGGGCCCTCTTCTTTTCTGCAATAGCTACGGCCGGTTCAGTTCTTGGCGGGATGTTCGGCTATTTGATCGGGATAAAAGGGGGACGGCCTATCCTGGAATGGCTGGTAGCCAAAGATAAGATCGTATTGGTCCATAGCTATTTTGAGAAATACGAAGCCTGGGCCATCTTTATTGCCGGCTTTACACCAATTCCTTACAAGGTCTTTACTATTGCCGCCGGTGCTTTCTACATTAACTTTAAACGGTTTGTAATTGCTTCATTATTAGGCCGGGGGGGTAGATTCTTTTTAGTCGGCGGATTAATTACCTTCTTCGGAGAAGACATGAAGGTCTTCATGGAGCGCCACCTTGATGTGCTTTCCATCCTGTTCGTGGTGCTGCTTATTTTAGGAGTTTATGCCCTGAGGCATCTGCCCGTATTTAAAAAAACAAAGGAGTAGAGACGATGGCCTTTGACTTTTCTGTGCTGGAAGCAGGCTTGAAGAAAAACCGGGAACTTAAAGAAAAAAAGCGGCAAGAGTTGTTAAAGAACTTTATCAAAGTCCTCATAAATTTGAGAGAGAAGTACAATCTTGGGGAGGTCTTCATTTTCGGCTCGATAGTTAAGACGGGAAGGTTTGTCGAGAAATCAGACCTGGATGTAGCCGTTAAGGACTTAAAGACTGGACTCTATTTTGACTTTATGACTGATGTCTCGAATGAGATGGGCAGGGATGTGGATGTAGTGGAACTGGAAAAATGTCGCTTTTCCGAAAAGATAAAGAGAGAGGGGCTAAAAGTTGGTTGAGTATGGTCAGATGGTAGATTTACACTTTAAAATCCTTCCGGCATTCGAGGCAGAAGTAAGAGATCAGTTGAAGGAGATAGACAAGGTTTACCAAAGAGTAGAAAAAAGAAGCCATGATTTTAAAAAGAATCCGGAAAGGACCGAAAGCCTGAGTTATCAATTGCACAATCTATACTGTGCCTTTGAAGATTTATTTAGAATAGTAGCGGAACATTTTGAGAATAGCATTACCGACAAAGAGAGATGGCACGCTGAACTTTTAAAGAGGATGAAGATAGAAGTGGAGGGTATACGACCGGCTTTTATCTCAGAAGATATCTACGTGATACTGGACAAACTCAGGGCTTTCAGACACCGCTTCAGGCACGCTTACACCTACGACTTAGACCCCGATGAAATAGAATTAGTTTTGGAAAAAGCCATCAGGCTGAAAGGAATTTACCAGACAGAAGCAGAGAGATTTCTCAACTTAATAAAAAAGGGGGGAGAAGAGAATAGCCGACGAGATTGAATACCGAAGCGAGCAGTACACCGGGGTAAAGCGGCCACCAGTACTCCCAAATGTGGCGAAACCAATATATAGTGCTTAAGAAAAAGATTTTGGGGTTGGTTGAAGATTGGAGTTTAGGCTTTAGCCTTTCATAAGTAATGAAATCCTAAAGGATTAACTCCGAAAGCTATATAGCCTATCTTGAATTCGCTTACCCCAAAATATTTATCTTAAGAGCTATAGGTTGTAGGTTGTAGGTTGTAGGTTGTAAGTTAACCGTCACACCAGCGAACCTAC
>JASEGY010000449.1 GCA_030019105.1 bacterium
TAAGCTTAAAAAATAGACAAAACCGATAGCGCCCTGTCGAAATCCACGTTATAAAGAAGCTGACTTCAATTTAGACTGGTAGGAACAGAGGACAGAATTTGAATTGCGGATTGCAGAATGCGGATTGCGGAATTAAATCCGAAATCCGAAATCCGAAATCCGAAATGAGAAAATGGAGGTGAAAAAATATGGCTGTTTATCTGGTTGATAAGCCGAATGGAGAAGCAGCAGCCGGGGTGGCTAAAATGGATCCTGAGGCCAAGGTCGTCCTGATCAAGGATGGTGTCTATCTTGATCCATCTACCATGCCGGGCAAGATATATGCTATGGAAGATGATGTAGAGGTTCGAGGATTAAAGGATAGATTGGCTGGTAAGGCCGAGACTATTGGCTATCCCCAATTGGTTGATATGATTGTGGAAAATAAGGTGATGAACTTTGCCTAATAAAGACAGAAGACAGAGGATAGAGATTAATTTAGATTTCTGACATCTGGCCTCTGTCTTCTGACTTCTGACTTCTAAAAAAGGAGGCGAAGAAAAATGGGTTCAACATGCTGCTCTAAGATTGATAAAGTGGTTGACATCTCAGGCAAGATTTGTCCCTATACCGTAATGGAAGCAAGGGATGCCCTTAAGACTATGGAGTCCGGGCAGATGCTTGAGGTTGTTACTGATTATAAGTCGGCCGCTACAGAGTCTATCCCAAACTTCTGCAAGAAGAAAAACTATCCCATTGAGGTGATTGATAACTCTGACGGTACCTTCCGACTTCTGATTAAGAAGGAAGAATGAGTATTCTATTCTGGGTTAAGGGATTACGGATTTAAGCTTTAGACCATAGCTTTTTTCAATCCGCAATTCCGGACACCCACGAAGTGCGTGCGCAATTGAATAAGGAGGGGATAGGATGAGGCTGGGAGTTTTTGTGAGTGATCTGCGGGGGAATGAAGAGATGCTGGATAGATTAGAGGCAGAAAAGCTTGGTGTGTTTTTAGTCGAAAACGGCATCTATCATGCGGTGATTAAAGAAGATGGAAAGAGTTCACCTGTGATCCGGAAAGAGGATGCGGAGTACTATGTCCTGACAGAAGACCTTCAAACAAGAGGGTTTACCTCTTTTGAAGTGGACAGCAAGGTGAATGTGGTAACATATTCGGATATGGTTGACTTGACGATGGAGACTTACGAAAAATTAGTCTGGTTGTAAACATTGCGGATTGCGGGTTTCAGATTGCGGAATGAAATAAAATCTGGGCGATGTTCATCGTTTAGGCCGATGGCGCTTTGTCATAGGCAGTTACCTTCCCGAAAGCTTCAAGCTTTCGGGAAGGTGAGAAGGCGATTGGCCGAAAGAATGAACAAGGCCAGAATCCGCAATCTGCAATCCGCAATCCGAAATTGGCATAGGAGGTTTGTAATAATGGCCACATTAAGTATTGGTCTTTTCTCTTCTCTGGTTGGCTCGATGAACTCTGACTTTGCCCTTAAGCTGGCCGAGGCAGCCGTCAATAAAGGCCATACGGTAAACCTGTGGTTTTCAGGCAACGCCACCACTCTGGCCAGAAAGAGGCAGAAATCATTTAAAGACTACTACTCCATTCCATTTGATTTTAGTGGTTTGGATAGAAACCAGGTTTCTTCAAGAAACCTGGTTTCTGCGGGGCCTACCAACAAATTCAAATGGAATGAAGTACTACTCTTATATGATAGAAAAGATAACGGCCTTACAGGAGAAGGGCGGTTCAATATCCGTATGCGAGGCATGCGCCGCTGCCCGGGGAATACACAAGGAAGATATTATCGAGGGAATAACGGTTCACAGCATGGATTGGTATGTCGCCCAGGCGGCCCAAAGCGATCGGGTATTGCATGTAGGAGGTGAATAAAAATGGGAAAAGAGATATTATTCGTGGTCTCAAGACCTCCCTATAAGAGTGAGAATCCAAAGCTGGCCATCACCCACGCTATGGCCTGCTATGTTGCCGACATCCATATTGATGAAGAGGTGGAGCCAATAGTCGCCTTTGTGGGTGACGGAGCGTTGAATTGTCTCAAGAACCAGAGGGCCCAGGAGTTCTATGGCCTGATAAGCACTGAGCAGCATATAAAAAATCAATTAGCCTCTGATATGAAGATGCTTGTCTGTAAAGAGGACTTGCAACGTTTTGGAATAAAGGAAGAGCAATTAATTGATGCCCGGGATATGGGGGCAGAGGTGGACTTAGAAGTGGTCTACTTTGATGAGGTGCTAAAAGAGATGGAAAGATGCAACCAGGTGATGTTCTTTTAGAAGCCGTATAGGAACTTTCCTGAAGTTAATCCTAACCCGGACAAGCCGGAACCAAACAGGTAATTCACAATTCACAATTAAGAGGTTGGGTATTTTGTTCCAGCCAAAGAGCAATTTCTTCTACCTGAAGGGTTTCGGTAGCAACTTTGAACCCAAATTCAACCAGACTGGCTTGAGTAGTTTCGATAGTGAGACCAAACTTATTTTCTAAGAAGATGTTGGCACAGGCAATAGCTGTCCGCTTATTGCCATCTACAAAAGGGTGATTATTCATCAGAGAATGTAGGAGAGCAGCAGCTTTAAGGTAAGGGGTTGGATATAGGTCGTCTCCTCCAAAGGAGGCGAAAGGGCGAAAGAGAGCCGATTCCAAAAGATTCAAATCTCTAACCCCATGGACACCAGCAGTTTCTTCTATCATGCGATGGTGAAGGTAAAGGACTTCGGTGGAAGAAAAAGGCTTCATCTTTTTGCCAACTCTTCTAACGCCGGGCGGTATTTTTCTATAAAGCGATCTACTTGCTGAGCAAACTGAGGGGGTATATTGATTTCTCTCTTGGATTTAACATCTACTTCAAACTGCTGGTGCTCTTTGAAATCAACCTTTTGGAGGGGTTTTAGCACCCCATCTTCATAAACAACGGTAATTGTTTGAGACATCTTTATCACCTCGGTTTCTATTATAACTTAAAAGAAGCGTTTTTGTCAAGTGGAAACTTTGATAGCACAAAAAGAAGAGTTAGAGACCGTTTTGAAAATGGGACTTCTATGATTTATGCTTGATTTTACTGGGCTTCAGCCGCAGGTGGCCGT